>JBAUIG010000229.1:0-2571 GCA_049682735.1 Candidatus Macondimonas sp.
TCAGGACCCCGACCGCGACCCCCGCCAGCGTCCCAACGATGCCGATCAAAACACCCTGGACGATGAACACGCCCATGATGCTCGCCGGCGAAGCGCCCAGGGTGCGCAGAATGGCGATGTCGCCCTGCTTGTCTGTCACCACCATCACCAGCGTGGAGACGATGTTAAAGGCGGCAACGCCGACGATCATCGCCAGAATGACGAACATCACCGTTTTTTCGGTCCGGATCGCCCGGAAGAAATTGGCATGGCGGCGCGTCCAGTCGGTGGCGAAATAACCTGGATCCAGCGTCTCCACCAGCTCCTGGCTCACCCGCGGGGCGCGATAGATATCATCCAGCTTGAGCCGCACGCCGCTGACCGCCTCTCCCAGGGCCATCAGCCGCGCCGCGTCCGCAAGATGCACAAAGGCCTGGGTGCGGTCGTATTCATACATCCCCACCTCGAACACGCCCACCACATGAAAGCGGCGCAGGCGCGGAATCAGACCGGCCGGGGTCAGGTTGGCCTGAGGCACCATGAGATCGACCGCATCCCCCAGCCCGACGCCCAAGGCTTCCGCGAGCGCCTTGCCCAACACCACGCCATAGCCGCCGTCGGTCAGATCCTCCAGACGGCCTGCCACCATGCGCCGCCCCACATCGGATACCTGGCCTTCCCGCTCGGGCAGAACCCCGTAAAGCATGCCGCCGGTGAGGATCCGGGCATGGCGAAAAATCGCCTCACCTTCGACGTAGGGCGCCGTGCCGATTACGTTGGGATGGGTCGCCGCCTGATCAGCCATCCGGGGCCACTCGCTCACCCGTACATCATAGTTGCTCACCGTGACATGAGCCGTCATGCCCAGGATTCGCTGGCGCAATTCCTGCTCGAAGCCGTTCATGACCGACAACACAACGATCAGCGCGGCCACGCCCAAGCCCACGCCGAGCATGGAAATCAGCGAGATGAAGGAGATGAAATGGTTGCGCCGCCGGGAACGGCTGTAGCGCAGGCCAATGAAGAGCTCGAAGGGACGAAACATAGCGGCGCATTAGACCATAAAACCCCCTGCTGGCGTATCGCGGGGTGCCCAGCTTGGCTAAGCTTGGCGTCTGGTCCCATCCTTGCCCCTTATCCCAGGAGAACCCCATGTCGCCCGCCTTGCAAACCCTGCTGGACCAACTGGATCTGGAAGTGTTGGAAGACAATCTCTTTCGCGGCGCGAGTGCGGATCTGGGCGGCTTCAGCGTCTTTGGCGGACAAGTGGTCGGGCAGGCGCTGGTCGCCGCCCAGCGCACCGTGGTCGCCGAGCGACCGGCCCACTCCCTGCACGCCTACTTCCTGCGCCCCGGCGACATGAAGGCGCCCATCCTCTACCAGGTCGAGCGCCTGCGCGACGGCAAGAGCTTCAGCACCCGGCGCGTGCTCGCCATCCAGCATGGTAAGCCCATCTTTACCCTGTCGGCCTCGTTCCAGCTCGAGGAACACGGGCTCAGCCACCAGGCTCCCGGCCCCGAAGCACCGCCGCCGGAATCGCTGCCCACCGAACATGAGCTGCGCGCCCGCCTCGCCGAGCGGGTGCCGGAGCCGCTGCGGCGCTTCCTGAACCGCGAAGTCGGCATCGAAATGCGCCCGGTGGCGCCGGTGGATTTCTTCACCCCCGAGCGGCGCGATCCCCTCCAGCAAATCTGGCTGCGGGTGAACAGCCCGCTGCCCGACGATCCGGGCCTGCATCGCGCCCTGCTCGCCTATGCCTCGGACTTCAACCTGCTGGGCACCAGCCTGTTGCCCCATGGCATCACCTTTTTCCAGGGCAACCTGCAAGGCGCCAGCATCGACCACGCCCTGTGGTTCCATCGCCCATTCCGCATCGACGACTGGATTCTCTACCACATGGAAAGCCCCAGCGCCTCGGGCGCGCGCGGCTTCAACCAGGGCGGTTTCTACAATCGCAACGGCGAACGGATCGCCTCCAGCGCTCAGGAAGGCCTGCTGCGCCTGCGCGTGGGCGCGCATACCGGTTGACTTCCCTTGAAGGAACGGCTGGATATATAGCGAAACCGTACACACAGCATGCGCGACAACCACGAAGACGCCCGCTCAGGCGCATAACCTGAATGCTCGCAATTGTAGATACTCCGACAGAACAGCAGCGCGCCCGGCGTCGACGCGGACATGACCGTCGATGAACTTTCCAATGACCAACGCCGCCACTGACTGGAGATCCATGCACAGGCAGGCCACTGTCGCCCGCATCCAGTAGACGGGTGTAGACCCAAACAGGATGGGAAGCCCCGCATCAGCTCGGTAGCCGCCAAACCTTGACCGACTCGCCGACTTCAAAGGTGGCCCGGTCGGCGGGCAGTTCAATCAGGCAATCCGCCTGAGCCAGACTGCTCAGCATGGCTGAACCTTGACCGGGAAAGGGGAATACCCCCCAGGCGCCCTCGGCGGCGCGCTCCCAGCGGGCGCGCAAAAAACTGGTCCGTCCCGGTCGATGTCGCAGCGGCGCCAGCAGTGGCACGCGCAGGCTCACCGGCGGGCGAACGGGCATTCCTGCCAAGCGCTCCAGCACGGGCAACACAAACA
>JBAUIG010000230.1:0-9376 GCA_049682735.1 Candidatus Macondimonas sp.
CCTGTGGGGACGGCGCCGAAAACCGTGGTGGCAACCAAGCCCCCGCCGCCTGCTCCTGCACCCGCTCCAGCCCCGGGCGCTTCCGCGTCGGTTGCAACTGCGCAGCGGCCGCCATCCTCCGGCGCGCCGGGCTCCGCTTGGTCCGTCCAGGTGGGCAGCTTCGGGGATATTCAAAACGCCCAGAGCCTGGCGGCCCGTCTATTGCAGCGTCAGCACAGCGCGCAGGTGAGCACCTTGGTGGTCAATGGCCGAACCTTGTATCGCGTCCGGGTGGGTCATCTGGGCCGCCGGGAAGATGCCGAGGCGCTGCGGGTGCGGATCGAACAGTCGATGGGATTGAATGGACGGGTGGTGCCGGATCCATGATCCTTAGGGTTCGCAAACCTCTGGTCGTGGGACCTGCGCGTTGAATCCCATGGATGCGCTGATTTTGGTGGTGCTGGTAATCTCCTTGGGGGTGGCTTTCCTGCGCGGCCTGATCCAGGAGGCGATGTCCCTGGCCACCTGGGTCGCCGCCGTGGCAGCAGGCTATTTGTTGGCGGAGCCGATACAGCCCTATCTGACAGGACTGATGGCGCACCCTACGGCCCGGCGCGTGCTCGCTGGCGCCCTCATTTTCGTGCTGGTCCTGATCATGGGCGGCTTGCTGAACCGTTTCCTCTCTCAAGGGGTGCGCCGCCTTGGACTGGGAGGCATGGATCGCTTTCTGGGGCTGGGTTTTGGTGCGCTACGGGCGACCGCCTTGATCACCGCGGTGGTGATGCTGCTGCAACTGACCCGGCTGCCGCAGCATGAGTGGTGGATGCAATCGCGCCTGCTGCCGTATTTTTTGCCGTTGGCGGCACAACTGCAGGCGGCCTTGCCAGCCGAGGCGGCCATACCCGATCTTGCGTCGACGGCGGATGGTCGTTGAATCCGCTCCGCTTGGGAATTTTCGAGGTAATTGAACTATGTGCGGTGTAGTCGGCATCGTCGGGCAAGCCCCGGTGAACCAGGATTTGTACGACGCCCTGACGGTGCTCCAGCACCGCGGGCAGGACGCCGCAGGCATCATGACCTGCGACGGCAACCGGCTTTACATGCGCAAGGAAAACGGACTGGTCCGCGATACCTTCCAGGCCCAGCACATGTTCGGGCTGCGCGGCAACATGGGCCTGGGGCATACCCGTTATCCCACCGCCGGCTGTTCAACGCCTGCCGAGGCGCAACCGTTCTACGTCAACTCGCCGTTCGGAATTTCCCTGTCCCACAACGGCAACCTGACCAATGCCGACACGCTCAAGCGCGAGCTGTTCGAGCAGGACATGCGCCACATCAACACCTCCTCCGACTCGGAGGTGCTGTTGAACGTGTTTGCCCACGAACTGCAGGTGCAGGGCAAGATCCGCATTCAGCCCGAGGATATTTTCGCCGCCGTGGCGGGGGTGCACCGCCGCTGCCGGGGCGCCTATGCCGTGGTGGCCATGATCACCGGCTATGGCATCGTGGGCTTCCGCGACCCCTATGGCATCCGCCCGCTGATCTACGGCCGGCGCGTCACACCCAGCGGCACCAGCTACATGATCGCCTCGGAGAGTGTGGCGCTGAAGGTGCTCGGTTTCGAGCCGGTCGCCGACGTATTGCCTGGCGAGGCGGTGTTCATCGACCTGCACGGCGAGGTGCATCGCAAAGTCTGCGCCGAGCACACCCTGCATTCGCCCTGCATCTTCGAATACGTCTATTTCGCCCGTCCTGATTCCATCATTGAAAACGTCTCGGTCTACAAGGCGCGCCTGCGGATGGGAGACTACCTGGCGAAGAAGATCGAGCGCGAATGGGCCGAACGGGACATCGACGTGGTGATCCCGATCCCCGACACCAGCCGCACGGTGGCGGTGCAGGTCGCCCACCATCTCAACGTGAAGTACCGCGAGGGCTTCATGAAGAATCGCTACATCGGGCGCACGTTCATCATGCCCGGCCAACAGTTGCGCAAGAAATCGGTGCGCCAGAAGCTCAACGCCATCGACCTGGAGTTTCGCGGCAAGAACGTCCTGCTGGTGGACGATTCCATCGTGCGCGGCACCACCTCCCGCCAGATCATCGAGATGGCCCGCGAGGCCGGCGCCAACAAGGTTTATTTCGCCTCCGCCGCGCCGCCGGTGCGGTTCCCGAACGTCTATGGCATCGACATGCCGGTCTCCTCGGAACTGGTGGGCTATGGCCGCAGCGAAGAGGAAATCTGCCACGAGATTGGCGCTGACCGCCTGATCTATCAGGATCTCGCGGATCTCGAGCGGGCGGTGCGCTGGGAAAAGGATGGGGAGCGCATCGATCGCTTCGACAGCTCCTGCTTTTCCGGCGAGTATGTCACCGGCGATGTGACGCCAGAATATCTGGAGCGCCTTGCGTTGCGGCGTTCGGATGCCACCAAGGAAGACGTTGCGGGCAGCGACTTCCCGGTGATCGAAATCTACAACGGGATCTGAACGGGAATGGACAGGCACGATCCGGACGAGTTTGACTTCGAGACCCGCGCGATCCGCGCCGGGATCGAACGCAGCGACCAGGGCGAGCATTCCGAGGCTATCTACGCCACCTCCAGCTTCGTCTTTGCCAGTGCCGCCGAAGCGGCGGCGCGCTTTTCTGGTGAGCAGTCCGGCAACATCTACAGCCGTTTCACCAACCCCACGGTGCGCATGTTCGAGCGGCGTCTGGCGGCGCTGGAAGGCGGCGAGGCCTGCGTCGCCACCAGTTCCGGCATGTCAGCGGTGCTGTCGGTGTGCATGGCGCTGTTGCGACAAGGCGATCACGTCGTGGCCGCCCGCGGCCTGTTTGGCACCACCACCAGCCTGCTGACGCAATACCTCACCCGTTTCGGCATCGCGGTAAGCTTCATTCCGACCACTGACTACGCCGCCTGGGCGGCGGCCATCGAGCGGGGCCGCACCCGGCTCTTGATCATCGAAACCCCCACCAACCCCTTGGGCGAGGTGGCGGATATCCGCCAACTGGCCACGCTGGCGCATGACGCGGGCGCGCGGCTGGTGGTGGACAACTGTTTCTGCACCCCCGCCCTGCAGCGGCCCCTGGCCTTGGGGGCGGATCTGGTGATCCACTCCGCCACCAAATATCTGGACGGGCAGGGGCGCTGCATGGGCGGCGCGGTGGTGGGGGATGCCGAGACGGTAGGCAAGGAGGTGCTGGGCTTCCTGCGCACCGCAGGTCCCAGCCTGAGCCCTTTCAATGCCTGGATCTTTCTCAAGGGCCTGGAGACACTCGCGTTGCGCATGCGCGCCCACAGCGAACAGGCGCTGGAACTGGCCCGATGGCTGCAGGCGCAGCCGGGCGTGGCGCGCGTCTACTACCCCGGCCTGCCTGACCACCCCCGGCACGCCCTGGCCGCCGCCCAGCAATCCGCCTTCGGCGGCATCGTCTCCTTCGAGGTTGCGGGAGGGCGTGAGGCGGCTTGGCGTGTGATCGATGCCACACGGCTGATCTCCATTACCGCCAACCTGGGCGACACCAAGACCACCATCACTCACCCGGCGACCACGACCCACGGCCGCTTGCCAGCCGAGGAGCGCGACAAGGCGGGTATCGGAGAGGGCTTGTTGCGCTTGTCCGTGGGGCTGGAATCGCTGACGGATCTGAAGCGGGATCTGGCGCGCGGGCTTGCGTGATGACTAGCCCCGAGGGAGCGTCAGGTGTTTCAGGCACGCATTGCCTCGAATCGCCTTGGAACGGGATTAAGCGGGGGGTGAAGCATGAAGTGGTGGGCCGTCAGGGACTCGAACCCCGAACCTACTGATTAAGAGTCAGCTGCTCTACCATTGAGCTAACGGCCCCAAAGGGCTTGTACCTGGGCAAGTCGGCAATTTTGCTATATGCCCATCCGCCTGTCAATTTGCATCGCGCCAGAATCGTGATGAACACCGCGCCTGGTCCCTTACTTCGGCATGCTCAAGCGCGCACGGGACTATCTGCAAGAGGTCATGCACAGTCTGCGCGAGTCGATCGACGAAGGCATACCCATCGTCGGACTGGAGCCGAGTTGTGTGGCGGTATTCCGAGATGAGCTTCCGAACCTTTTCCCCGACAGTGAAGTGGCTCATCGCTTGCACGTTCAGACTTATACATTAGCGGAATATCTGGAGCAGAAAACCGACTGGAAACCTCCCAAATACGATGCCAAAGCCTTGATTCATGCCCATTGTCATCACAAGTCGGTGCTGACGACGCAACCTGACCGCAATGTGCTGGATGCCATGGGGCTGGACTACAAATGGCTGGATTCGGGGTGTTGCGGCATGGCAGGGTCATTCGGTTTCGATCGCCATAAATACAGCGTCAGCATTGATGTGGGTGAACTGGTGTTGCTACCGGCCGTGCGTGAGACGGACGCCGAAACACTGGTGATCACCGATGGTTTCAGCTGCCGTGAACAGATCGCCCAGACCACCGACCGCAAAGCCCTACATCTGGCCGAAGTCATGGCCCTCGCCCTGGACGCAAACGCCGCGGGCCACATAGCATGATAAGGAGCACTTCATGACCAATACACCGCCGGAAGTCGTTGTCATTACCGGTGCCAGCGCTGGTGTGGGCCGTGCGACAGCCTGCGCCTTCGCCAGGCGGGGCGCTTGCATCGGGCTGTTGGCGCGCGGTCTGGATGGACTCCAGGCCACGCAGGATGAAGTGGAGTCACTGGGGGGCAAAGCGCTGATCGTGCAGACCGATATCGCTGACCCGGAACAGATCGAGCAGGCAGCCGAGCAGGTCGAAGCCGCATTCGGACCGATTGATATCTGGATCAATAATGCCATGACAACGGTGTTCTCACCGATCAGCGATATCAGTCCGGAGGAGTATCGCCGGGTGACTGAAGTAACCTATCTGGGCGCGGTATGGGGAACCATGGCCGCCCTCAAGCGCATGCGGTCACGTAATCGCGGTGTGATCGTGCAGGTCAGTTCCGCCCTGGCCTATCGTGCCATCCCTTTGCAAGCTGCTTACTGCGGCGCGAAACATGGTTTGCGCGCATTCACGACCTCACTGCGCAGCGAGTTGCAACATGAACACAGCAATATCCATGTCACCATGGTCCATATGCCGGCGCTGAATACCCCGCAATTCGATTGGGGCCGAACTCATCTGACGCACCAACCGCAACCTGTGCCGCCGATTTTCCAGCCTGAAGTGGCTGCCGATGCGATTGTCTGGGCTGCACATCATCGGCGCCGTGACCTGTTCGTGGGTATGTCCTCACTCAAGGCCGTCTTGGCGAACCGGATCGTGCCGGGATTTGCCGACTGGTATCTCGCTCGCACCGGTTTCAAATCACAGCAGACCGATGAGTGCATCGATCCGGATCGGCCGAGCAATCTTTGGCAGCCCATGTCAGGCGATTACGGCGCTCATGGCCGATTCGATGATATTGCCAAGTCGCACAGCACCCAGCTATGGGCCAGTCAGAATCGGAGCAGGATGGCGCTGGCCGGGGCATTTGGGGGTGCTGTACTGGGTGGATGGTTGTTGCGTCGGTTTAGAACCGGCAATCATCGTGGCCGAATGCACAGATGAAGGTGCTCACCGAACGTCAACGCAATCAAGGAGCCAAACATGCAACTGATCGGCGCCACTCACTGGGCCATTGCCGAGGGGTATATCCCGGAAGGCAGTCATGGTCCGCAACCGCAGATGACCAGTCATGAGATAGCATGCATCCTTAATACCAACCAGAAAATGACGCCCATGTAGAGATCACGCTCTACTTCAGTGATCGCGACCCGGTCGGGCCATATCGTTGACGGTACCGGCACAACGTACTCGCCATATCCGTTTCAATGACCTGCAGGATCCCGTGTCCGTCCCACGCGATACTGATTATGTCAGTGTGATTACGGCCGAATTCCCATCGTCGTACAGCATACCCGGCTGGATTCGCGGCAGGCTGAACTGGCGCTGTTGAGTACGGTGGCCTATCCGGCGGGCTGATTAAGCTGCAGTACGCCATTATCATGATGCAAAAGAGTATTTCGCATGCCAGTTGATGGCATGACGGAGTCGCGAATGCGGTGTCTCATCGCTACCGGCGCCTTTCGGGTATGCTAAGTTGTGACCTCACTACTGAGGCCGCATTTGGCTAATACCCTGTGGTTTATTTGCAGCATTCCGGCTGCGCCGAGCCAAAATCTGGCAGTTGGCATTTTTACTGTCGATCGCGTGGGCCGGATTGCGCGTCGCCACAAATCGGAGCCTGTAGGCTCCAAGAGGAGAGATCATGATGAAGAGCCGTTATCGGATATGTATTGCAGCGGGGTTCCTGGCGGCGTCCGGCGTCGCTCTTGCTCAGGATCATGAATGCAAGAAGATGGGTATGAATATGATGGACAGCGACGCCAAAATGACCAAAGAGGCGTTCATGAAGCATGCCGAAGAGCGATTCGCACACATGGATGTCAACGGGGATGGGGTGATCGATGCCGGTGAGCACAAAAAGATGCATGAACACATGAAACAGTGCATGGGCATGAAAGAGCACAAGGGCATGATGGGCGACAAGGCCGCGCCGATGGTCAAGCCGGAGGACGCGCATTCCGACCACCACCCGACGCCGTAGCAAGCCATAGTGGGGGCCGGCGCTGCCTGCCCCCACAACATACATCTTCTCCATGAATTCAATGCGGGAGGCCGATATGGCTGCTGTTGATCCAGTCTGTGGCATGCGTGTGGATGAAGATCGCGCCGCTGCGACGGCAGAGCATGCGGGCCAGCGGTTTTACTTCTGCAGCGCGGGCTGCCACGACCGCTTCGTGGCCGAGCCTGCAGCATTTCTGGAGCCCAAACCGACACCTGCTGTCTCCCACGGCGCTGCCTGCCACGGTCATGGGCATGCAACGCAGGCCGCACCGGCTCAGCCCGCTCCCGCCGGCACGATCTATACCTGCCCCATGCACCCCGAAGTGCGCCAGGATCATCCGGGCGACTGTCCGATCTGCGGCATGGGGCTGGAGCCCCTGCTGCCCGTCGCGGGCGAGTCCGACAACGCGGAACTGAAGGACATGACCCGCCGCCTGTGGGTGAGCGCGCCGCTGGCCGCGTTGGTGGTGATCATTGCCATGGGCAAGATGTTGCCGGGCGTCAGCGAGGCCCTGGCAGGACTCGCCGCGCCGCGCACACTGATATGGATCGAGGGGTTGTTGACCACGCCGGTGGTGCTGTGGGCCGGGTCGTTTTTCTTCACCCGCGCCTGGCGCTCGCTGGTCACGCGCAACCTGAACATGTTCACGCTGATCGGCCTGGGCGTCGGCGTCGCCTATGTCTACAGCCTGGTCGCCGCGCTGGCGCCGGGGCTGTTTCCGCCGGCGTTTCGCGGTCACCAAGGCCTGCCTGAGGTGTACTTCGAAGCGGCGGCGGCCATCACCGCGCTGGTAATCCTGGGTCAGGTGCTGGAGCTGCGCGCGCGCAGCCGCACCGGCGCAGCCATCAAGGCCTTGCTGGGGCTGGCACCCAAGACCGCTCGGCGGCTCAAGGCCGACGGTGGGGAAGAAGACGTGCCGCTGGATCAGGTGCAGGTCGGCGATCGCCTGCGCGTACGGCCGGGCGAGAAAGTGCCGGTCGATGGCGCGGTGCTGGAAGGCGCGAGCGCGGTGGATGAGTCCATGCTCACCGGCGAGCCGCTGCCGGTGGCAAAGGCTGCCGGGGACGCGCTCATCGGCGCGACCGTTAACGGCACCGGCAGCCTGGTGATGGAAGCCCGGCGGGTGGGCGCCGACACCCTGCTGTCGCAAATCGTGCATATGGTCGCCGAGGCGCAACGCAGCCGCGCGCCGATCCAGAAACTCGCAGACGCGGTTGCCGGCTGGTTCGTGCCCGCGGTGGTGGCTTCCGCCGTGATCACCTTTGTGGTGTGGGCATGGGTCGGGCCGGAGCCGGCGCTCGCCTATGGGCTGGTCAACGCGGTGGCGGTGCTGATCATCGCGTGTCCGTGCGCGCTGGGGCTCGCCACGCCGATTTCGATCATGGTAGCGACCGGCCGCGGCGCCGGCTTTGGCGTGCTGTTCAGGAACGCCGAGGCGATCGAGGTGCTGCGCGACATCGATACCCTGGTGGTGGACAAGACCGGCACCCTGACGCTGGGTCGGCCCGAGCTGGTGACGGTCGAGCCCGCCCCTGGATTTGCGGACACGGCCCTGCTCGCGCTCGCCGCCAGCCTGGAGCGCGGCAGCGAACACCCCTTGGCCGCCGCCATCGTGCGCGGCGCCGAGGCGCGTGGCGCGGGCCTGACAGAGGCGAAGCAGTTCGAATCGCTGACCGGCAAGGGCGTGCGCGGACAGGTCGATGGCCGTGCGGTGGCACTCGGCAATGCCGCGCTGCTGACGGATATGGGTGTGGCGCCGGGAACGCTCGGCGAGCGCGCTGAAGCGCTGCGCGCGGAAGGTCAGACGGTGATGTTCGTGGCGGTGGACGGCGCGCTCGCCGGGCTGGTGGGTGTCGCCGATCCGATCAAGGACAGCACTCCAGAAGCCATCACCGCCCTGCACGCCGAGGGACTGCGCATCGTCATGCTCACCGGCGACAGCGAGACCACGGCGCTGGCGGTGGCGGGCCGTCTCGGCATCGACGAAGTGATCGCCGGCGTGCTGCCGGACCAGAAAGCGGCGAAAATCCGCGAACTCCAGGCTCAAGGCCGCAAGGTGGCCATGGCCGGCGACGGCATCAACGATGCCCCCGCGCTGGCGCAGGCCGATGTTGGGATCGCCATGGGTACCGGCACCGATGTCGCCATGGAAAGCGCCGGCGTGACGCTGGTCAAGGGCGATCTCAACGGCATCGCGCGCGCGCGCCGGCTCAGTCGGGCGACCATGGCCAATATCCGCCAGAACCTGTTCTTCGCCTTCATCTACAACACGCTCGGCGTGCCCGTGGCGGCGGGCGTGCTCTATCCCTTCTACGGCTTGCTGTTGTCACCGATCATCGCCGCGGCGGCCATGAGCCTGTCGTCGGTGTCGGTGATCGGCAATGCACTGCGCCTGAACCGCGTGCGGCTGTAGCAGGAAACACTGCGCCACGGCCGGTATGTTGCTTCTCCAGCAGGCTGAATGGTGACGTGCAACGCGGCGAGTTCCACTCGGAACTTGGGCCACCTAATCCATGCGGCATTCGCGAAACGGGCCTGCACGTCAGTCCAAAGGACGAACCACAGCCCGTGCACCCCGGTTCAGGACGTGGGTGTAGATCAGGTGCGTCAGAAATACTTCGGCCTCTCTCGCATCCATATTGTGTGGGCGGCGCTTGTCATGGGACGGGACGAACCGACGCACCCAATCCACGTATGCATTCTCGGTGCAGATGCTGTAATTGAACCGGCGAGTACAGGCACACTTTATCCAGC
>JBAUIG010000231.1:0-3286 GCA_049682735.1 Candidatus Macondimonas sp.
TGTCCCGAGCGTCATGCAAAAATAAACGGCAATTCTATACCAGATCGCCGTTGAACCCACAAGACGAGGTTGCGCTGTGCGTGACGCGGACAGCAGGACGGTCAGGCGATCGCCACCGCCCCCGTGCTCGGTAGGACGGTGGACCGCATGCTATTTCCCCGGGGTGACGAGTGAACCTGGGCGATCCCGATGTCAGGGAGGTGTGGGACTATATTGGCGGATGACATCCGCGTACTCGAACCATGCGGTCTTGGGGGTCCGATCCTCTTCCAGTAGCCCGCTGTAACGTTGGCGATCGTGCGGTTCGTTGGGGTTGTCCAGATATTCGTACCAGAAAAAGCCCGTCGCTCCGGATCTCAGGACGTATTCCGCCATGTTGCGCAAGAACATCCGTTGCGCTTCTGGTGTACGACCCTCGCCGCCATCTGACTTGAAACCCGTTTCCAGGAAGATTACGGGTTTGTCCCCGCTCGCCTTTTTCGCTGTGGCTACAACGCGGCATACATCGTCTGCAAAACCTTCCGTGACAGGTGCGGTAACAGCGGGATACATATGCAAACCAACAACATCGAAATCAGCGATCAGCGCCATCTCCTTGATGTAAAGCTGATAGCCGGGAACGGTCACGACCGAAAGCACGGTGGTTGCTGACTGGTCGATTTGCTTCACGGCCTCGTTCAAGGTGTGAATGATGCGCTTTTTGGCGATGGGGGACCAAAGGTGGGCGCGCTGCTTTGAAATGACGTGCTGATAATCCAGATTGAGTTCATTCTCCAGTGACCAATGGTGGATATCGGCGTGATAGCGTTCCACGACCGCCCGAGCGTAACGGTCGAGGACGTCCAGATACTCTCCAATGCGCAGATCTGCTGTCCATTCCGGTGAGACGGCCCGTTCCTGGTTATAGCCGTTGCCGATTTGGGCAATGATCTGAATGCCGTTGCGGGTTGCTTCTTCAGTTACCATGTCGAAGTAACTGAAATCATAGGGCTCACCGCGCTGCGGTTCGATCCGCTTCCAAGCATAATCGACACGGATCCAGCGGATACCATTTTCCGCCATCACCCGGAAGTCGTCCGGGTAGAGTTCGTAATCAGGCAGCGGGATGTGGTAGGCAGTCATGCCCCACATGAATCCGGCAGGCGCTTGTTGAGGCGGAGTTGCCGCGCAGTTGTTGCGACCTTCAAAAAATCGATCAAGCGGGTTGCCATTGGCGGTGGTGCCCATGAGCGCGAAAATCATTATCAGAATGGGAGTGAGTTTACGCATTTGAATTTTCCCTTAACGTTTTATGCGGTTTTCCGAACTGACTTAAGCGGGTGGTAACAGCCAACGAACGATGCCGGTCAGCACCAATCCAAACAGCGCCAGGAAGAAGATTTCCGGGGCATGCCACCAGCCGGGCTGAGCGCCAAGCATGCGCTCGATTGCCCGGGGGCCGAGCGTGCTCCACACGACAATATGGGGCAATCCTCCCAGCACCGAGGCCAGCACATAATCCCGTCGCGTGACCTGGATGGTGGCCAACGCCCAATTGAGCGGTGGAACGGCGAACATCATCAGTCGCAAATAGAGCACTGTCCGAAACCCGTTTCCGTTGACCAGGACAGTTGCCTTGGAGGGCAGCATCCTGAAGCAGCGGGCAACGAATTCGTGGCCGAGTCGTTGACCGATGAAATACACGCAGTAACAGGCAATGGCCCAATAGATCAGTGTCAGGACAATGGTGATGACGGGGCCATAGATCAGAGAGACGGCGATCAGGACGAGTACCGTTGGGACATTGAGCAATACGCCCAGCACTCCCAGAATGACGATCGCCAGCGGACCGAGGGCGCCCCAGGACAGGCCCCAGTGGCGCAGGAGCGCCACCAAGTCGCGGAGTCCTTCGCGGCTCAGATTGGCATCCAGGGGCAGAGCTCGGGAGGCGGCTGCCAGGACCAGAATCACGCCGAGCAGGACGGTGAAGCGGAGCGCGCTCGAAAGCACCCTTCCTTTCCCTGCTACCGGACTTGGTGAGGAGGACTCAACTGAAGCTTGTCTGGCCATTGCCAACGCCTCCTTCGCAGCATATTGCAGAAGCGGCGCCTTGACTCTGCCAATCGATGGGACGGCGTTTCAACAGGACCCGTACGGTCTGCTCATCCTCTGATGATAAGAGGTGCTCTCCCTTGCTTTGCATGCGCGAGCCCTGCTGGGAATTGCGCGCGAGCACTGCCGCCAGTGCTTCCTCTTGTGGCAACGTCCGCGCCGCTTCCCCGAGGGAGGACAGGATGGTATGGACCTGCGCGAGGGGTTGCTCCAGAAGCTCTTCGTAGCGAATCAAGGCACTGAAAAAATTGTGCTGTTGTTGGAGTCGAGCGCTTTCGGCCATGTGGGACAGCCATTGCAGCGTGAAATAGCCTGTTGCGCTTTTTCGCCCGTCTCGGCGAAATTCCGCATGGTTGAACAATGGTACGGTTGCGGCCAGTGTTTTGCTTGCAAAAGGCAGGGCGCCCAGGGTGGACAGCAGCAGGTTGTCCAGTCTCCAGCGCCGCCAGATGTGATATTGGCGTTTGGAAAAATAGGCATTGAGGAAGGAATTGACGGTGGGGAGGGGGTCGCGGTAGAGAAAAAGGTTGTGCCAGCGGCCCGAGAGAGGCTCGAACAATGGGGCCGCGAAAAGACACCAGCTGCGCAGCTTGATGAGAGGCCGTGCGGTTGCGGCCTCGCGACAATGCAGGTAATGGGAGAGCAACCGGGTGCATCCATCCATCAAGCGGCGCAATTCCTGATCGCGTCGCCCCTCAGCCAAACGCGAGAGAATCACAGCCTGACTGTAAAAGTCGGGTTCTGAGACAGATTGGAAATTTCCGGTGATCCCCAGCAGCTGGCTGAGCAGGGTCGAACCACAACGCCCGGTACTGTGCAAAAAGACCGGAGCCGGTGCTTGATCAGCAGGCAGAATAATATCGGTCAGGCGTTCCAAGTCACTGTAGGCGACGGCATGGATGCGAATGGCATGGTCGCGCTGAGCCTCATAGAAAAATGGATTGACGGTCAGCAGGTCAATTGGCTTGGGGGTTTCCAGCAGCAGCAGACAACGACGGCGGTCATCCAAGCAATAGGGGGTGATTTGATCGCCCCGCTCACGCAGCAGCCTGATCATATCCGTTTGACCGCAGGGTCGCTTGAAAAAGTGACCGGGGCTGGCCATTTCGGCCGGAATCAGACGCGGACGGCGACCGATGATGTCATAGCTACTGGCCAAAATCCGCGGCTGTGGGCGTGCTTCGTGCCCCCGAGC
>JBAUIG010000232.1:0-5556 GCA_049682735.1 Candidatus Macondimonas sp.
TGGGTGTGCCGGTCTGGGCGCTGGAAAGCCCCGGCTTCAGCGATCGGCCAGGCAATCCTTATCTCAATGCCGCGGGCCGGGACTGGCCTGACAATGCCCAGCGCTTCAACCGGCTGTGTCGGGTTGCCGCGCACCTGGCCGGCGGGCGCGCGGGCTTACCCTGGACCCCGGATGTCGTGCATGCCAACGACTGGCAAACGGGCCTGGTGCCGGTCTGGATGCTGCTGGAACGGATTGACCGGCCCACCCTGTTCACCGTCCACAATCTTAACTATCGCGGCGATTTTGCGCCCGAAGTCCTGGCCGATCTGGGGCTGCCCGGCTGGCTGAACCATCCCGACGCGCTGGAGTTCTACGGCCGCATCGCCTTCATGAAGGGCGGCCTGGTGTTTGCCGACGCCTTGAGCACCGTCAGCCCGACCTATGCGCGGGAAATCCAGACCCCTGTGTTGGGCGAAGGACTCGATGGCCTGCTGCGGCATCGACAGCAGGTGCTGCACGGCGTGCTCAATGGCATCGACACGGCGCTCTGGAATCCGGCGACCGATCCGCACCTGCCCGCCCACTATGACGCTCACGATCTCAGCGGCAAGGCGCAGGTCAAGCGTGCCCTGCAGGCGGAAATGGGATTGGCGGTGCGGGATGATCTTCCCCTGCTGGGCTGCATCGCGCGCCTGGTACCCCAGAAAGGCATTGATCTGATTCTGGATATTTTGTCCGAGCTCGTGCATCTGCCAGTGCAACTGGTCTTTCTGGGTTCCGGGATACCGGAACTGGAAGATCGCCTGCGCCACGCCTGCGTCAGTGCGCCCGGCAGCGTAGCGGGTCGAATCGGTTTTGATGAAGGCCTGGCGCATCGCATTGAGGCGGGGAGCGATCTCTTTCTGATGCCATCGCGCTTCGAGCCCTGCGGCCTGAATCAACTCTACAGTTTGCGCTACGGCACACCGCCTCTCGTTCACCACTCCGGCGGCCTCGCCGACAGCATCGTCGATACCCATGAGGCCAGCCTGGCGGATGGCACGGCCACCGGGTTTGTGTTCTCGCCACCCACGCCCTGGGCACTGCTGGATGCGGTCCGGCGTGCCCTGCATTGTTACCATCAACCCGAGCAGTGGGCCAAAGTGGTGCGCACCGCCATGGCGCAGGACTTCAGCTGGAATCACAGTGCCCAAAGTTATTTGCAGATTTATCGGGGATTACAGCGTCCCATCTCCGCAGCCTGATCTGGGCCAACACCAAACCATCGCACTCTCTTAACTCCAAACCGCCAAAATGATGGCCCGAATGTTGCATCCAAGTTAAGGTACCGTCCGAGCGCATGCACAGCCGGGCTTGCCATCTCATGCCGCATGTCACTGAGTTGGCAGGTGTGATGATCCGAGGAACTTTCAGGATGTTGACCTGGTCTTCGATTACAGCGTTTTTCAAATTGACCCGTAATACTTTCTCGTGCTGAGAAGGACCTCACCCCCACCGCCGGAGACGCGCCATGAGACAGGATTCCCAGTTCGGTCGGCTCTACCAGGAACGGGTCATTCAACTGCACGGCGGTCATGAACCGTCGGATCGGCGTTGGGAAGTCTGGAAAGTCCAACAGCAGATGGGTTTGGAGCCCTGTTTCGCCACCGCAACCCGCTACGCCTGCCAGACCCTGAGTTGCCCGTGGCGAACCGAGTGCCAAAGTCTTTGCGTGGAGTGGAAGCGCTGAGCTGAATGACATTCGGGTGGTATTCCGCGTGGGGCCACCGCTATCATGGCGCCATGCCTGCCACCCTTGTTCCTCCTGCTGACTCGGTCTACAGCGTTTCCCGGCTCAACCGGGAAGCCCGCATCCTGCTAGAAGGCGGTTTACCCCTGTTGTGGGTCATGGGCGAAATTTCCAATTTCAGCCAACCCTCCTCCGGCCACTGGTATTTCACCCTCAAGGACGCCCAGGCTCAGGTACGTTGTGCCATGTTCCGCAACCGCAACCAAAGCCTTGGCCTGCGCCCTCAGAACGGCATGCAGGTCCAGGCGCGGGTACGCGTCAGCCTGTACGAACCGCGTGGGGAATTTCAGCTCATCGCCGAGCAGATGCAGCCGGCAGGCGAAGGGGCCTTGCGGCTCGCCTTCGAGGCCCTCAAGGCACGCCTGGACGCTGAAGGCCTGTTCGATGCCTCGCTCAAACGTCCCCTCCCCGCCTATCCCCACAGCATCGGCGTGATCACCTCTCCAACCGGGGCTGCCCTGCGCGACATTCTCCATGTCCTGAATCGTCGCTACCCCTTAGCTCGCGTGGTGCTCTATCCCGTGCCGGTGCAGGGCGTGGATGCGGCGCCGCAGATCGTACAAGCCCTGCAACTGGCGGGGGAACGGGCAGAATGCGACGTGCTCATTCTGGCGCGAGGGGGCGGCTCGCTGGAGGATTTGTGGGCCTTCAACGAGGAAATCGTGGCCCGCGCGGTGCGCGCCTGCCCGTTGCCGGTGGTGAGCGGTGTGGGCCACGAAATTGACTTCACCATTGCCGATTTCGTCGCCGACCTGCGCGCGCCCACGCCATCGGCGGCGGCCGAAAGCGTCGTCCCCGACGGTAGCGATCTCCTGCGCCGTTTTGATCAGTCCCAGCAGCGTCTGTCGACCATGGCCCTGCATCGTCTGGAGCGCGCCGGAACCCGGCTGAACCAGCTTGAACACCGGCTCGCTCAGTGCCATCCGGAACAACGCCTGCAGCGGCAACGCCAGCGGCTGGATGAATCCGAAATACGGCTGCAGCGCGCCGTTGGATACCGCTTGGAGAGCGCCGGGCATCGACTCGCCGGGTCCCGTAACCGGCTGTGGGCCGAGCGACCTCATCTGCGCCTGAAGCATGCTCAGGAATGCCTGACGCGCATCCAGCACAGCCTGGACAGCAGCATCGATCGCCGCCTCATCGAGCGCTCCCGTCAATTGGCCGCCCTCGGCCGGGCGCTTGCTGCGGTCAGCCCGCTGGGCACCCTGGAGCGGGGCTATGCCATCGTCCGGCGGGTATCCGATCAGCGCGTGGTGCAGGATGCGGCACAGGCGCCGGTCGGCACCCGACTGCGCGTCCGGCTGCATCACGGCCAGTTGACCTGCCAAGTGGAAGACGTTTCCGTTACCTGAGGATCATTCAGAACGATGAAGGCTATGCTGCGACAATGGATTTCACGGTGCGCCGCGCGGCGAGCGCCCGTTCTGCTTGTGCTGGGTTTGCTGTTGTCTAAAACGGCCTTTGCCCTGATGCCTTCCACGCCGGTTCCCGGCGGCGTGGCAGTCCTGTCGCTGCCACCCCAAGCCCGGCAGGCCCACTACGAAGACCGCCCGGTTTGGCTCATCCGGCAGGACGACCAGCTTTTGGCCCTGGTTGGCCTGGCCCTGACGACCACGCCCGGGCCACATCGACTGGACTGGCGGGACGAACACGGACAGGTCCAATCCCTGCGCTTTACGGTCGAGGACAAAGCCTATCCCACCCAGAAACTGACCGTACCGCCCAAGATGGTGGATCTGGATCCTGCCACCGCCGAACGGGTGCGTGGCGAACAGGCCCGCATCCGCCGTGCCTTAACCCAGTATCGGCCGGTGGAGACGACTTTCCCCTGGCCCTTGGCGCTGCCGGCAACCGGCCCCACCTCCAGTCCCTTCGGGCTGCGCCGTGTCTTCAACGGCCAATCCCGCAATCCCCACAGCGGACTGGACATCGCCGCCAGCGAGGGCGAACCGGTGCATGCAGCCGCCCCCGGCATCGTGGTGGAAACCGGCGATTTCTATTTCAACGGCAACAGCGTCTTCGTGGATCATGGCGGCGGCCTGATTTCCATGTACTGCCATCTCAGCCGTATTGCGGTCCAAGTCGGAGAACGCATTGCGGACGGCCAGCTTCTGGGCCAGGTGGGGCACACGGGACGCGCCACCGGCCCCCATCTCCACTGGGGCGTCGCGCTCAACGGCAATCTGGTGGATCCGCAGCTTTTCCTGCAACCCAGGCCATCTTCAAGCAAGAACTAGGGAGTTATCCGCAAAGCGAGTGTCACGGTCGCCCCAGTTGATCGTCGCGAGTGGACGGGCGCCGGGATGTCACAAGCGAAGTCATGGGAGATCACAGATGCTTTCCAGGACGTAGAGCCGCTGCTTTGCGAGATTTTCCGCCAAGCCATCCCGTCTCATTCCGCCCCTGCCGTGCCATCAGAAAAGATCAAGGAGACAAACGCCGGCCCGGCGCCTGAGCGCAAAAAAAGGCGCGCCAAGCACGAGGCGGTGGCCATCATCCAGGAGCACGGCAATCATCTGGTTCGGATTCTCGACCAGGCCTGCATGCTGAGAGTAATGACCGGTCAGGCATTCGGCTGTGTGGTTCCCGCTATCCCTGCACGCGCACCGTGAACAGTCTTTTTTCATGGGCCAGCAGGCGCAGGGATTGCGCATCCGCCTCTGCCTGATCCAGGACAACAAGACCGGGCGCGTCGAGTCGATGGCCATTGGGAAACTGGCGTCGGGGAATAAAGATTTCCGTGGGCGCAGACAAGCTTGGATCGGCTTCAAAACCAAGCTCGAAACGTCGTTTGCGCTGATCGAAATGCATCCAACGCAGCGCCCCCTGGATGAAGCGCGCGTAGGGGCGCACGAACCCAGCCAGCGCGCGACCACCGCTATCGAGATCCTCCCCATCGAGTCGTTGATCCTCGCTGAAGATACTCAGGTCTTCCTGATTCCAGCCATCCCCCACCGCCAGATGATTGCGATTGCTGGCCGTGTAATTCCATAACATCCCGCTCAGGAGCAATTGATCGAGCGCGTTGTACATGCGCCCCAGCGCCCGTTCATGGGCACGCCATGGACGATGACTATGATCGCCGGCGGCAAAGGCGCGGTAAGCGCGTCCCTCGCGCAGGTCGAAAGGAATCCCGAACTCACCAATCAAGGTGGGACATCCCCCATTGACCCTTTGCGAGCAGCCTTGTACCTGCGCCAATTCGCGCCGGTAATCCGCCTCAATCTGACCAGGCCCAAAGAGCACCCGGCCATGCATCAGGTTCATGCCCACCGGTTCGAGCACTCGTTTGAGCACCAGCGTCGTCACCTCATAGCAATGCCCGGCATTGACTGTCCTCTCCGGCAGTTCACGCGGAAAGCTGAGTTGCGGATCGCCCGCCAGCAAATCAGGCTCGGCGAAGACCAGCCAGTCCGGCCGCACCGAGCGCAGATTGGCCGCGGCCCGCTCGAAGAAAGGCGCGAGATGATCGTTGGCAAAATCGACCGCTTGCCCGCCCTGGCGCTGAAAGAAATCCTCGCGCAACGGGATCGGCTGCCCCGCCTCCCACCGATAGGCCCCCGCCACCTCGAACGGATCCTCACGTTCCGGAAGCCAGACCCGGATGCCATTGGGGTTCACCCGAAGCGTGCCTTTCTGGACGATACTCAAGCGACGCAGCGAGATCTTCATGTTAGGCACATCCCGCGGCATTCCGCGCAGAGCAGCCAGGGCATCGAACGGCGTCCACGCCGGGCCGGGCAGCACCGGGCGCGGCTCATCCGCCGTCTTCTTGAGATGGGGCC
>JBAUIG010000233.1:0-8547 GCA_049682735.1 Candidatus Macondimonas sp.
CCGCACGGCCCAACGCCGCCTCCAGGGTGCGGATATAGGCAATCAGGTCGACCGGCTGGCCATTGCCAATATTGTAGATGCGATAAGGCGCGGTGCTGGCGGAAGGATCAGGCTGGGCGGTGTCAAAACTCGGGTCAGGCCGGGCGGGCCGATCGAGGACGCGAATCACACCCTCCACCACATCATCCACATAGGTGAAATCCCGCTTGTGGTGGCCATAGTTAAAGACCGGGATGGGTTCGCCCGCCAGGATCGCGCGGGTGAAACTGAACAACGCCATGTCAGGCCGCCCCCACGGCCCGTAAACGGTAAAAAAGCGCAGGCCGGTGATGGGAATGCCATAGAGATGGCTATAGGCGTGCGCCATGACTTCGTTGGCCTTCTTGGTGGCGCCATAGAGGGCCAGGGGATGATCGGCTGGCTCCTCGGCGCGAAAGGGCATGCGCGTGTTGGTGCCGTAGACCGAGCTGCTGGACGCATAGACCAGGTGGCTCACGGCGCGGCTCCGGCACCCCTCCAGGATGTGCAGAAAGCCGGTCAGGTTGCTGTCGGCATAGGCATGCGGATGGGTCAGGGAATAACGCACGCCGGCCTGGGCCGCGAGATTCACCACCCGGTCAATGGGCTGGTCTCGAAACAGCGTTTCCATCCCCAATCGATCGGCCAAATCCAGTCGATGGAAGGTAAAACCTGGCCGCTCGACGAGACGGGCGAGGCGGGCTTCCTTGAGAGCGACCTCGTAATAATCATTGAGATTGTCCAGGCCGATGACCTGCTCGCCGCGCTCGAGCAAGCGCTCCGCGAGGTGATAGCCAATGAAACCGGCCGCGCCAGTAACCAAAACCGCCATGCCCTGCCCTTTGTCATGCAATTGATTTGGGAGAATGCCAAGCGCCAATAGGTGAGTGAACCGACCCGCTAAATTGCATCAGCCGACCTGTCAGCCGGACCGAGTCTGATTTCGCACGAAAGCGGCAACACGTCTTCAAAGCCCCGCATTGTTGCGCGCAAACACCTGATCGGCACGGTAGCTGGAACGGACCAGCGGCCCGGCCACCACTTCCAGGAAACCCATTTCCAGTCCCCATGCCCGGTAGCGGGCGAAATCTTCCGGCGGCACATAGCGCACCACCGGCAGATGGTTGGCGGTCGGCCGCAGGTACTGGCCGAAGGTGACGATGTCCACGCCACCGGTGCGGGCGTCCACCAAGGTCTGGCGGATCTCCTCATCGGTTTCTCCGAGACCCAGCATCAGACTGGTCTTGGTAAGCAGCTCCGGGACCGCGGCTTTGGCCATGCCCAGTACGGTAAGCGTTTGCTCGTAGCCGGCGCGCGGATCGCGCACCGGATGGGTCAAGCGACGCACCGTCTCCAGATTCTGGGCATAAACCTGCAACCCGGAGCGCGCCACCTCGGCCACAGCCAGCGGGTTGCCGCCGAAATCGGGGGTCAAGGCCTCCACCGCTGTAGCGGGACAGGCAGCGCGGATGGCCCGCACACAGGCCGCATAATGGGCCGCACCCCCGTCGGGCAGATCATCCCGGTCCACCGAGGTGAGTACCACATACTTCAGCCCCATGAGTTGGACCGCGTGGGCTGCATGGGCGGGCTCTTCCGGATCCAGCCGGCCACGCGGATTGCCGGTGTCCACCGCGCAAAAGCGGCAGGCACGGGTGCAGATCGAGCCCAGGATCATGAGCGTGGCAGTGCCATGGCTCCAGCACTCCGCCAGATTGGGGCAGAGTGATTCCTCGCACACCGTGGCCAGACGGTTCTTGCGCACGATCTCCCGCACTTCCACATAACGCCCGGCGCCCGGCACGGTCACCCGCAACCACGGCGGCTTGTCGCCCCGCGGCGGCGCAGCGGCAACGGCATTGCGCTTGATGCCGTTCTTGATGGCCGTCACGCCCGACTTGGAGAACTTTTCGCCGCTCCGCACGGCGGCCGATGGGGAATCCCCCTCATCGCAGTTCGACATGCGCGTTCCTTATTTATTGGTGAAGTAGGTTCAATCATACCAGCGCGAACGACCTTGGCATGGAATGGACCCTGCCCCCATAATGCCTGCCCAAAAGATGCCGATACGCCCACTGCTCACCCGTTGCGGGCCACACAAAAGGATATTGTCCCAACATGACCTGGGCTGCCTGGCTGACGATCTGCGTTATTGTTGCCATGATCGGCACGCTGATCCTGACCAATCTGGCTACCGATGCAGTCTTTCTGGCGGCCATCACCGTCCTGATGCTCGCGGATGTCATCACGCCCAAGGAGGCCTTTGCCGGCTTCGGCAACGAGGGTTTGATCACAGTGGGCGTGCTGTGCGTGGTGGCAGTGGCACTGGAGGAAACCGGCGGCATCCACTGGCTGGTGCAGAATGTCCTGCGCCGGCCGCACTCGCTGCGTCACGCACTGTGGCGCACCATGGGGCCCACGGCCGTCTTCAGCGCCTTCCTGAACAACACGCCCCTGGTCGCCATGATGATCCCGGCGATCAACACTTGGGCCAAGAAATTCGATCTGCCGCCGTCCAAACTGCTGCTGCCGATGAATTACGCCACTATCCTGGGCGGTACCTGCGCGCTGATCGGCACCAGCACCAATCTGGTGGTCGCCAGCATGCTCATCGGCGAGGGCATCCACCTCAACCTGTTCAGCATCGCGCCGGTCGGCATTCCGGTTGCCATTGCCGGAATTTTATTTCTGATGCTATTTACCGACCGGTTACTGCCGGATCGGCGTCCCGCCATGAGCCAGTTGGGGGACCCCCGCGAATACAGTGTGGAAATGCTGATCGAAATGACCGGCCCGCTGGTGGGTCAAACCATCGAACAGGCCGGACTGCGCCATTTGCCGGGGCTGTATCTGGCAGAAATCGATCGACGTGGCCAGATCCTGGCTGCAGTGTCCCCCCAGGAAATCCTGCAGGCAGGTGACCGCTTGTTGTTCGTGGGCATCGTCGATTCTGTGGTGGAACTGCAAAAGATCCGCGGCCTCACCCCGGCGACCCAACAGGTCTTCAAACTGGAAGGTCCGCGCTCAGGCCGCTGCCTGGTGGAAGCCGTGGTTTCCGGATCGGGACCGCTCTCCGGCAAAAGCATCCGCGATAGCGGTTTCCGCACCCGTTACAACGCCGTCGTCATCGCCGTGGCGCGCAGCGGACAGCGCCTAGAACAGAAAATTGGCGATATCGAACTGGAGCGGGGCGATACCCTGCTCCTGGAAGCGCGCCCCAATTTTTTCGAGGAACACCGCAACTCGCGTGATTTCCTGCTGGTGCGGCGGATTGAAGACTCCAGCCCCCCACGCCATGAACATGCCCTGCGTGCGGTCCTGATCATGCTCGGCATGATCCTGAGCGCATCCTTTGGCTGGCTGAGCATGCTGGAAGCCGCTCTGCTGGCGGCAGGCCTGATGGTTGCCACCGGCTGCGTCAATCCCGAGACTGCCCGCCGCAGCATCAACTGGCCGATCCTGGTGGTCATCGGCGCCTCCTTCGGGCTCGGCAGCGCATTGGAAAAGACCGGCGCTGCCGGAGCGGTCACCGAAGCGCTACTTGCACTGACCGGAACCAACCCCGGCGCCAACCTGATCATGATCTACCTGATGACGATGCTGCTGACCAATGTCATCACCAACAACGCCGCCGCCGCCTTGATGTTTCCCTTCGCCGTGAGCATCGCGCACAATCTGGGCGTGAGTTTGCTCCCGTTCGGGATTGCCATCATGATGGGTGCTTCAGCCGCCTATACCACACCGATGGGCTACCAGACCAACCTGATGGTCATGGGTCCTGGCGGCTATCGGTTCATCGATTACGTGCGCCTCGGGGTTCCCCTCACCCTGATCACTTCGGTGATCACGCTGATCCTGATTCCGCGCTTTTGGCCTTTTTAGTGCCAATACGGGGCAGTATCCTTCGGATTTGGCTCATATATTGCAACTCCTATTTTTATCAGCTTTCAACCTAAGCGAGTAACCATGTCTGAATTGATTCCTCCCCACGGCGGCTCTCTGAAAAACCTTTATCTCAACGGCGAATCCCGCCAGCGGATGCGGGAACAGGCCCGCGCCTATCCGGGCTGGAATCTCACTGGACGCCAGCTATGTGATCTGGAGCTGTTGCTCAACGGCGGCTTCTCCCCCCTGGAAGGCTTCATGGGCCAGGCGGATCATGCCCGCGTCCTGTCCGAGATGCGGCTCGCCGATGGCACGCTGTGGCCCATGCCCATCACCCTGGATGTCGACGAGGCATTCGCTGGAAAACTCAGCAGTGGTGACTGGATCGGTCTCCATGATCCTGAGGGCGTACTGATTGCCGTCATGCGGGTGGATGACATCTGGCAGCCCGACCTCGGGGCCGAGGCCGAGGCCGTGTTCGGGACGCGGGATGAGGCCCACCCGGGCGTGGGCCATCTGCTGCGTCGCAGCAATCCAGTGTATCTGGGTGGCCCTGTGCATGGCCTGGATGCCCCGACTCACTACGATTTCAAGAGCCGGCGCCATACCCCTGCCGAGCTGCGCACCTTGTTCGACAAGCTGGGCTGGCGGCGCATTGTGGCGTTCCAGACCCGCAACCCCATGCATCGTGCCCATCAGGAACTCACCATTCGGGCTGCGCGGGATGCCGAGGCCAATCTGCTCATCCATCCCGTGGTGGGCATGACCAAACCCGGCGACATCGACTACTACACGCGCGTGCGTTGCTATGAGCAATTGCTCAAGCGCTACCCCGAACAGACCACCCAACTCAGCCTGCTGCCGCTGGCCATGCGCATGGGCGGTCCACGCGAGGCGCTCTGGCACGCCATCATCCGCAAGAATTATGGTTGCACCCATTTCATCGTTGGACGCGACCATGCCGGCCCCGGCAAGGACAGCCACGGCAAGGATTTCTACGGTCCCTATGATGCCCAGGAACTGGTCGCAACGTATCAGGATGAACTCGGCATCACCATGGTGCCCTTCCAGGAAATGGTCTATGTCGAAAACCGCGCCCAGTACGCCCCCGACAACGAAGTCCAGCCCGGCGAAACCGTGCTCAACATCTCGGGCACTGAGTTTCGCCGTCGCTTAAGGGAAGGCGCCGAGATCCCGGAATGGTTCTCCTATCCAGAGGTTGTTGCCGAGCTCAAGCGCAGCTATCCGCCGCGCCACAAGCAGGGCTTCACGGTGTTCTTCACCGGCCTGTCCGGTTCCGGGAAATCCACCATTGCCAATGCGCTGATGGTCAAGCTGATGGAGATGGGCGGACGCCCAGTGACTCTGCTGGACGGCGATCTGGTGCGCAAGCATCTTTCCAGCGAATTGGGCTTTTCCAGGGAACACCGCAACCTCAACATCCTGCGTATCGGCTATGTCGCCGCCGAAATCACCAAGCATCGAGGCATTGCCGTGTGCGCGCCCATTGCTCCCTATCGGGAAACCCGCCGTCAGGTGCGGGAAATGGTCCAGGCGGGTGGAGGTTTCATCGAAGTGCATGTGGCGACGCCGCTGGAGGTCTGCGAAAGCCGCGACCGCAAAGGGCTTTATGCCAAAGCTCGGGCCGGTCTGATCCCGGAGTTCACCGGAATTTCCGATCCTTACGAGGTGCCGGAACAAGCTGACCTGATCATCGATACCCAGGATTGTTCGGCTGATGAGGCGGCTCTGCGGGTCTTGCTGAAGCTGGAAAGCCTCGGGTTCATTGCCTGATCAGGCCAGATCGCGAAGGCTTTGATTGCTTGACGCAACTTGGAGGAAACTGAGATGGGTCTGGAATTTCACTGTGTGGATGCCTTCAGCGATGCGCCTTATCAGGGCGCGCCCATCCTCGTCTTTCCCCGCGCCGAAGGCTTGGTGGAAGCCCAGATGCGTCGCATCGCACGGGAGTTCGGCTATGAGGACACCGTGTTTCTGCAACGGGATGGCGCAAGCCTCCACTGGCAGATGCACCTGTTCGGACGCCGTGGCAGTCTGCAGCCCTTTGCCGGCCATCCCACTGTGGCAGCGGGCGCGGTTCTGATCCAGGCCGGCGTGCTGCCGGCCACAGAGGGAACAACCACGTTCAGCTTTGGTCTCCCCATCGGCACCGTTGATTTACAGGTTCGCTGCGCGGACGGCCGAACGATGCACAGCGCGTTTCGGATGCAATGCAATCACGCCGTGGACGCCTACGTGCCCGGCGCAGCCGACATTGCAGCCGTGCTGGGCTTGCCGGATGCAGACCTGATCGGCATGACGGGACACGCCCCGCTGAGCCTGCTGGGTGGCCCCTTGTCTTATTTCGTCGTTCCCCTGCGCGATTCCGCCACCCTGCAGCAAGCCTGCTTCGACAGGACTGCCTGGGCTCGCTCCAGCGCTACGGTCACCTTGCCGCCGCAAATCCTCGCCATTGCCCCCGCCGGAACGGAAGCTGATGGCACGCCGCGCATTGAGGCGCGCCTGTTCGGACTGGACATCGCGCCGCAAGACGATCCCCCCATCGGTTCGGCCATGCCGGCTCTGGCCAGCTACCTGGCCTTGTCGGAGCCGGCCGATCCGCTGCGCATCGTGGCCTTGCGCGGCATGGGCCATGGTCGGCTGAGCACGCTGCAGGTGATTGCGCAGCGTAGCGGCCAAACCGTCATGGAGGTCAGCGTCGGCGGGGCGGTCACGCCGATTGCGCGAGGGCAGTTGATCACGGACTGACCCGCGCGTTGCAGCCGGCGCTGACCCATGCACCGGTCAAGCGCAACGGTTATGATGGCGGCTTGAGCCAACCCCAGCCGGGCCCGGAACATTCCTCATAACCCCCTCACCATTTAAAGACAAGCCAATGAAAATCCCTGAGATTCTCATCATTGAATCGGCTCACAAGCCCGGCAGTCTGGGCAAGATCCTTACAGTGATCGGCGAAGCCGGCATCGTGGTGGAACACCTCAATGCGATACGTCGGGAGCAGGACCAGACCATCTGGGAAATCACCCTGGAAATGGACCCCGAGACCGATGGTGGGGTGATCGACCAGATCAATGCCCTGCCCAACGCCAAGATCATTGGTCGCTCGGACCGCATCATGGACCGGCACCGGGATGGCAAGATCCGCATGGTCTCCCGCGTCCCCATCGGCTCCATCCAGCAATTGCGCGATATCTATACGCCCGGTGTGGCGCGCGTCTCCCTAGCCATTCAGGCCGATCCCGTATTGCAATGGGAATACACCGCCCTCAGACACACCGTGGCCATCGTGACCAATGGAACAGCCGTGCTGGGCCTGGGCGATGTCGGCGTGGCGGCGGCCCTGCCCGTTATGGAAGGCAAATCCGCACTGTTCGCCCAACTGGCAAAACTCAGCGGCATTCCAATCCTGATCGATGAAAAAGATCCCGAACGGCTGATCGATACCATTTGCGCAATTGCCCCCTCTTTCGGCGCGATACAGCTCGAGGACATCGCCGCACCGCTGTGCTTCGAAGTGGAGGAAGGGCTGAAAGCACGCCTGGATCGGCCGGTGATGCACGATGATCAGCATGGCACGGCCGTGGTAACCCTTGCCGCCCTTATTAATGCCACCGCACGCGTGGATGTGGATCTGCGCGACAGTGTGGTGGGCCAGATTGGCCTGGGCGCCGCCGGCATCGGCATTGCCCGCCTGCTGCGCAGCTATGGCGTCAAACGGGTGCTGGGCGCTGACATTCATCCGCACGCGATGGAGCGCCTGGAGCGCTTCGGCGGCGAAGGGCGCAGCCTGGATGCCCTGATGGCCGAAGCCGATATCGTGATCGCGACCACCGGCGTCCCCGGCCTCATCAAGCCCGAAAAAGTGCGGCCCGGCCAGATCATCCTCGCCCTGTCCAATCCGGAACCGGAAATTGCCCCGCGGCGGGCGCTGCAGCAGGGCGCCATCTTCGCGGCCGACGGCGGTAGCGTGAACAATGCCCTGGGGTTCCCTGGCCTGTTTCGAGGTGCCTTGGAGGCAAGCGCCACCCAATTCACCGATGAGATGCTGTTCGCTGCGGCCAATGCGCTGGCGGAACTGACGCCAAGCGATGCCCTGGTCCCCAATGTGCTTGACTTGGAAGTTCACGCCAAAGTGGCGGAGGCCGTCAAGGAAGCAGCCTTGGGGCCGGGTTCCCGGGGAACCCTGCGCCTCAGCATCTGAGTTGGGAGCCATCAGCCCGTTTTGCCACACAGACACAAGGCATAAATGCCGCCCTGCGCGCTCCAGGCAGGCTGATCGGAGGCCGCCAGCCAAGCCTGTAAAACCCGAGCCAGTTCCGACGGTAGCAGCATGCGCAGGCTCCGCGTCAGGCTTGCGTTGCCCTGCATCCGCGCCATGAGGTACTGTCTCAGGTTGAGATCGGGCTTGAGATAGCGCGCTTGGTAGGAATCGCCCAAGCTGGCCAATTGCGCGGCAGCCTTGACTGCCTCGGGCACTTCGCCGTAAGCATCCACCAGCTTCAGATCCATGGCATCGGACCCACTCCAGACCCGCCCTTCGGCCAGCTTGGCCACCGTCTCCACCGGAAGATCCCGCGCATCCGCCACCCGCAACAGGAAGTCACGGTAAGTTTTTTCCACCAT
>JBAUIG010000234.1:0-4959 GCA_049682735.1 Candidatus Macondimonas sp.
ACCTGGAGCACGCCGACGTGGTGCTGGACGTCGCCGCCGCCTGCGGGGTGCCGCAAGCCTGGGCTCAGGCGCAGCTCGCCGACGCCGGTATCAAGCAGGCACTCATCAACACCCCCAACCGGGCCGCCGACAGCGGCGTGTTCGGCGTGCCGACCTTCCAGCTCGACGGGCGCCTGTTCTGGGGCAACGACCGCATCCCCCACCTGCTGGCCGTTGCGTGCGGCGAGGAGCCGTTGAGCTGAGTCCATGGCTGACGATGATCATCCCATGAGGAGTTCGATGCCGGTCATCTGTCTCTTCCTGTGCTCGAGAATCCCGGTTGGCCTCCTCACTCAAGATGGCGCCTTGCCAAACCGGCCTGCGCCGAGCATCTATTGACAAATACCGACTGCAGCCAGCTGCCGGGTATAATCTTGTCTTTTAGCCCGGAGAGTGCCGATTTTATGGAGCGCTTGTGAACGATCAACTTTCCGCCGCTGGCCGCGTGGTTTCGGGCATGCGCCCCTCCGGCGCGCTGCACCTGGGCCACTACCACGGCGTGCTGAAAAACTGGCTGCAGCTTCAGCAACAGACCGAATGCCTGTTCTTCGCCGCCGATTGGCATGCGTTGACCACGCATTATGAAAACCCGGGGCAGATCGCCCAGCTCACCTTCGAGATGGTGATCGACTGGCTGGCGGTGGGAATCGATCCGAAACAGGCCACGATTTTCGTCCAGTCCCAAGTCCCCGAACACGCCGAGCTGCACCTGCTGCTGTCCATGATCACGCCGCTGAGCTGGCTGGAACGGGTGCCGACCTACAAGGACCAACAGGAAAAGCTCAAGGAACGCGACCTGGCCACCTACGGTTTTCTGGGCTACCCGGTGCTGCAGAGCGCTGACATCCTGATCTATCACGGCGCCCGCGTGCCCGTGGGCGAGGATCAGGTGGCGCATGTGGAGCTTACCCGCGAGATCGCCCGCCGCTTCAACCATCTCTTCGGCCGGGAAACGGACCTTGAACAAAGGGTTGAGGAAGCGCTGCAGCGGCTGGACCCGAAAACGGCCCGGCGTTACCGCGAACTGCGCCAACGCTACCAGGAACAGGGCGATGGCGAGGCCTTGACCGCAGCGAGGGGACTGGTCGAGGCGCTAAGCGTACTGCCCCCCGACAGCCGCGAGCGTTTGCGGGGCTATCTGGAAGGCGGCGCGCGCCAGATCCTGGTCGAGCCCCAGGCCTTGTTGACGTCTGCCCCGCGCCTGCCGGGGATGGATGGCCAGAAAATGTCCAAGTCCTACGGCAACACCATCGCCCTGCGCGAACCTTTGGACCAGGTGGCCCAGAAACTGCGCACCATGCCCACCGACCCGGCCCGGGTGCGCCGCACCGATCCGGGTGAACCCGCCTGTTGCCCGGTCTGGGGGCTGCATCAGGTGTATTCCGATGAAACCACGCAGAATTGGGTCCAAACGGGCTGCCGCACTGCCGGCATCGGCTGCCTGGATTGCAAAAAGCCCCTGATCGAGGCAATCACGGCCGAACTGGCGCCGATCCAGGCCCGCGCCCGGGAGTTCAGCGAGGATCGGGACCGTGTCGACACGATCCTGGCCGAAGGCGCCGAACAGGCCCGCGATCAGGCCCGCGCCACCTTGACCGAGGTCCGCCAAGCCATGGGATTGCGCGCCTCTTGATCGAGTCCGCCGTGCCGGGAACCGCAGTCCTTCCCGCCGCGCTGGTGCGCGCCCGGGTGCGCGGCGAGTTGCTGACACGCCTGCCGCAGGATCTCTACATCCCTCCCGATGCGCTGGAGGTGGTGCTGGAGAGTTTCGAAGGCCCGCTGGACCTGTTGCTCTACCTGATCCGGCGCCAGAACCTGGACATTCTGGACATCCCGGTGGCCGAGATCACCCGGCAATACATGGGCTACATCGACCTGCTGCAATCGCTGCGCCTGGAACTGGCCGCGGAATACCTGCTGATGGCGGCGTGGCTGGCGGAGATCAAGTCGCGGCTGCTGCTGCCCCGTCCGCCCGCACAGGCGGATGAGGAAGCCGAAGATCCGCGCGCCGAACTGGTGCGGCGGCTAAAGGAATACGCCCGCATCCGCAGTGCGGCGGATCAGTTGGACGCCTTGCCGCGACTGGAACGCGATCTGTTTCCCATGGCGGTTGCCGTCCCGGAATGGGTTCCCGAACGCCCTTCGCCGCAGGTGGCTGCCCGCGATCTGGCCCTGGCCTTCGCGGCGCTGATCCAGCGCAGCGCCCTGTTCACCCACCACACCATCCGCGGCGAGGTTCTCTCCATCCGCGAATGCATGTCAGCGGTACTGGCGCGCCTCGACGGCGCAGCCGACCCGCTGACCCTTGACGCCCTGTGGACGCGGCAAGAAGGCCGACTGGGACTGGTGGTGACTTTTCTGGCGGTCCTGGAGCTGATCCGGGAACAGCGCGTCACGGCGCACCAGCCCGATCCTGACGCCCCGCTCAGGCTGCAGCTCGCCGGAATTGATCCTGATGGATGAACGACCCGATCCCTGGGCGGAGGACCTCCGGGCAGAACGGGGGCGTATCCTGGAAGCGGCGCTCTCCGCTGCCGGCGAGCCGATCCCGGCGGCCCGACTGGCGAGCCTGTTTGCGCCCGAGCCCCTGAGCGCTGCGGAATTGTCCGCCGCCCTGACCTGGCTGATGGAAAGCTGTGCCCAGCGCGCGCTGGAGTTGGTGGAAGTGGCAGGCGGATGGCGCCTGCAGGTGCGCGCCCGCTATGCGCCCTACGTGGCCCGCCTGCAGCCCGAACGCCCGGCGCGCTACTCCCGGGCCGTGATGGAAACGCTGGCCCTGATCGCCTATCGTCAGCCCATCACCCGCGGGGAAATCGAGGCCGTGCGCGGCGTGGCAGTGAGTACGGGCATCCTGCGCACCTTGCTGGAGCGAGGCTGGATTCAGCAGGTTGGCCACCTCGAACGTCCCGGCCGACCTGCATTGTATGGCACAACCCCGACCTTCCTCGCCGATCTGAATCTGCGCGCCCTGGCTGATCTGCCGCCATTGCCCGAGGCGTCTGAAAACGACCTGGCCCCTATGTCCCCAATCACGGAGATTGCCGATGAAACCGTCCCGTCCGCAGCGGACCCGGCCCGCTGAACCCCGCCCGGCCACGCAAACCGCCGAGCGCATCCAGAAATGGCTGGCGGGGGCCGGACTCGGCTCGCGTCGGGAAATCGAAACCTGGATCAGCGAAGGTCGCATCCGGGTTGATGGCCTGCCCGCCACCTTGGGCCAGCGCCTGACGGGTCGGGAACAGGTCACGCTCAACGGCCAGCCCCTGGTGTTGAAGGCCCAGGCCGCCCCGCGGGTGCTCATCTACCACAAGCCGGACGGGGAGGTTACCACCCGCCACGATCCGGAAGGCCGACCCACGGTGTTCCAGAATCTGCCTCGCCTCAAGGGCGCGCGTTGGATCGCCATCGGTCGGCTGGACGTGAATACCAGCGGCCTGCTGCTGTTCACCACCGACGGGGCCCTGGCCCACCGGCTGATGCATCCCAGCCATCAAATCCTGCGCAGCTACGCTGTGCGGGTACTGGGCAGCGTCAGCGACGCCGTGCTGGCCCGGTTGCAGGAAGGGGTGATGCTGGAGGATGGACCCGCCGCCTTCGAGAGCCTCACCGACGAAGGTGGGGACGGCGCCAATCACTGGTACCGGGTGAGCCTGGCCGAAGGGCGCAATCGCGAGGTACGGCGGTTGTGGGAATCCCAGGGCGTCGTGGTGAGTCGCCTGATCCGTGTGGGCTATGGCCCCATCGCTTTGCCCCCTGGCCTGCGACGGGGTCAATCGATGGAATTGACGCCGGCCCAGTTCGCGCCGCTCTACCAGGCGGTCGGTCTGACTGGCCCGGTGGAAACCCCACGTCCGCAGCGCTCCCGGCCAGGCCGGCCCGGCACCCCCAAACCGCCCCGGGAATCGGCCGCTCTGCCCTCCCGTCGCAGGCCGCCCACCCGCGCCAAATGAACCGGCTCTACACCCAGCTGCTCGCGGCCTACGGCCCCCAGAGCTGGTGGCCGGCTGAATCACCCTTCGAGGTGATGGTGGGCGCCATCCTCACCCAGAACACCACCTGGGTGCAGGTTGCCCGGGTAATCGAGCGCTTGCGTGACGAGGCGCTATTGGCACCCGCGGCGCTGCTTGAGCTCTCGGTTGAGGCATTGGCCGAACGCATCCGCCCTGCGGGCTACCCCAACGTCAAGGCCCGCCGGTTACAGGCCCTGTGCCAATGGCTGGTTCGATCCGGCGGCCTTCCCGCGCTGGCGGAATGCGCCACGGACAAGCTGCGCACCGACCTGCTCGCCGTGCACGGCGTTGGACCGGAAACCGCCGACAGCATCCTGCTCTACGCCCTCGGACGGCCCGTGTTCGTGATCGACGCCTATACTCGGCGCATTCTGTCGCGCTTCGGCCATATCGACGGTCGGGAACCCTACGAAACCCTGCGCCGCAATGTCGAGTCCAGTTTGCGAACCGCCGATCCGGTCGCCGACTACAACGAGCTGCACGCCCTCATCGTGCAGCACGGCAAGACGGCCTGCCGGCCGCGCCCGCGCTGCGAGGCGTGCATACTGCGCACCGATTGCGCGGCCGCCCGCGAGGACCAGCGTCATGGATGACACGCCCCAACGTCCAGCCATTCCCTTCAAAGGTCGCGGGGCGGTGCACAATCCGCCGGGCCGCTTTGAGGTCCAAAGCGCCGAGCGCGATGCCGAATTTGTCGAGACCGAGTCCCCCGACACCGTGCTGCTGGTGGATCACAGCCGCACGGTGCTGAGCTTCAACCGCTCCCCGGATCTGCCCTTCGACCGCTCCATCAACCCGTATCGGGGCTGTGAACACGGCTGAGTTTACTGCTACGCCCGCCCCAGCCACGCCTTTCTCGGCCTGTCGCCGGGACTCGATTTCGAAACCCGGATTTTCCACAAGCCCGACG
>JBAUIG010000235.1:0-3112 GCA_049682735.1 Candidatus Macondimonas sp.
CGTGAGGCCATCCGACAGCGAAATCTGACGCAGGCTGTCATTTGCTCGCATCAACTCGCGAGCGCGTAATTCCAGGGCCAGTTTTTGCTCCCTAATCAGTCGGTTCTGTTCGGCCTGTTGTTTATAGAGTTGTGCCAAGTGGTCACGACGCCGGCGCTGAAAGCCGTTGGCCATCGCCATCACGGTGGTGATGGCCAGCGCGCTGACCACAAACAAAAATTCCTGTTCCGGTCGGAGCAGGCTGTCCTCGCGTCCCACGGCAACATAGAGGCCATGGACGAGCAAGGTCGTCACCACGCCTGTGAGCAGGCTGGCGCGGCCGCCGAAATTCATGCCCAGATAACATTGCATGGTCACCAGACCCAGCAGACAGCCAAAGGCAGCCAGATAACCGTACTGGTCCAGGCGGATGAAATGGAGCATCAATCCGAATTGAATACCGCTAATAAGCAAGGTGATCCACGGCAGTGGAAGGGGAAACCGGCGCAGCAGTCTGGGTTGGAGAAAAGGCTGGATCAGCAGAGCAGTCCCCATCCCTGAAAGGATCAGCGGTGCGATGTCGCCCATGTTGAGGCGGGTAAGGCCCAGATCATGGGCCAGAACAGACAGCAATCCCACCATGCCCCAGAACAGGGTGCTTGCCAGCGCAGCTTGGCGAGCAATCCGCGATTTGCGCCTCAGATCTGCCTGCGTGTCGGCAAAAGGGCTTGAGAGGGCGAGGGAAGCGTCAGCGAGTCGCTCACGCACTGGGCAATTGGTCATTGGATCATCGTCCCCGCCCGTCCCTGGCAAAGCCTTTAATATATTCTGACTGGCATTCCCCCACGTCGCGATTCATGTGCGGCGTTCGTCACCGCTTCATTGCAGTTGACTCGGCCCATGATGAATGCTTGTGCGTGCGGTTTCATCATAGTTGGTCTACGGGCCATAAAAAAACCCTGGCCGCGCAAGCGGTCAGGGTTTTGATATTGCAAACGGCATTGGATGGTTGGCCAACCCAATACCACATCATGACTCAGCGCAGTTCTTTCGAACTCTTGCCGAGCACCTGACGCGCGACGATGAGCTGCTGGATCTGCTGGGTGCCCTCGAAGATGTCCAGGATCTTCTGGTCACGCGCCCATTTTTCCAGCAGGTGCACCTCGCTGTAGCCCAGGTTGCGGGTCAGCTCCACGCAGCGCAACACGATGTAGTTGCCCACGCGGCCGGCCTTGGCCTTGCACATGGACGCTTCTTTCGAGTTGGGCTGGCCGTTGTCGGCCATCCAGGCGGCGCGCATGGTCAGAAGATAGGCCGATTCCCATTCGGATTCCATCCACTCGATCTCGGCGCGCAGGGCGTCGTTGGTCCAGCGCGACTTACCGTAGTCGATGATGACGCCTTCCTTGGCCAACAGTTCCTTGGTCAGATCCAGCGAGGCGCGGGACACGCCCAGGGACATGGCGGCCACTGGCGGACGGGTGTTGTCGAAGGTCTGCATGACCCCACCGAAGCCTTCCTTCTTGTCCTTGATTTCCGCCGAACCCAGCAGGTTCTCGGCCGGCACGCGGACGTTGGTGAAGGTGATGGCGGCAGTATCAGAGGCGCGGATGCCCATCTTCTTTTCCAGGCGCACGAGCTCGACGCCGGGCAGGTCCTTGGGCACCACGAAGGATTTGATGCCGGCCTTGCCTTGCGTCGGGTCGATGTTGGCCCAGACCACCACATGGCTGGCACGACCGCCAGCGGTGATGTAGATCTTTTCGCCGTTGATGATGTAATCGTCACCATCTTTCTTGGCGGTGGTCTTGATGTTGCCGGCGTCCGATCCCGTGCCGGGTTCGGTGATGGCCATGGCGGCCCAGCACTTGCCGAACTTTTCCTTCTGCTCGGGCGTGCCGGCCGCCATGATGGCGGCGTTGCCCAGGCCCTGGCCGGGGATGGCGAGCGCAAGACCGGCGTCGCCCCAGCACATTTCCGTCATGGCGGCGATGGCGATCATGTTGCCGCCGTTCTTGACGCCGGGCTTGGCTTCCTTGTCCTTGCTGCTGCCACCGAGGCCGCCCATGCCGCCCCCGCCCAGCATGGACTTCATGGCGTCCAGTTCCTTCGGCGGTTCGTGCTCGGCCTTGTCGTATTTGCGGGAGATCTTGCGGAACATGGACTTGGCCAGGCCATTGGCCATCTTCTGAATGTTCGTGACTTGGGGCGGAAGTTCCAGATAAATCATTGCAGTATCCTCAAAATCGGCATCGGGGAACGGGCATCAGATGTTGAAGCAGCCTTCGAGCACGGCCAGGCCGCGCAGGTTGCGGTACCACATTTCCTCGAAATACTCGCGCAGGAAGCCGGCGCCGCCCAGGATCTGGACGCCATCGGTACCGACCTGCATCATCCGCTCGGCACAGTTGATGTAGGTCAGGTGGGCCTGGCGGTGGAAATCCAGGCCGTTTTCGGCCTGGGCCGCGGCGCGCCAGACCATCAGGCGCATGCCGTCCAGCTCGATGGCGATGTTGGCCACCATGAAGGCCACCGCCTGGCGATGGGAAATGGGCTCGCCGAAGGCGATGCGCTCATTGGCGTACTGGGTCACATGCTCCAGCAGGGCCTGGGCGGTGCCCACCGCCGCGGCGCAGGCGCCGAGACGCGAGAGGTCGATCAGGCGCTGGTAATCGAAGGTCTTTTCGCCTTCACCCAGGCGGGCGGAGGCGTCGACACGCACGTTTTCCAGCTTCACCAACCCCAAGCCGAGGGCGTGCAGGCCCAAATAATCCTGCGCTTCGGTGGTCAAGCCTTGGGCGCCCTTTTCCACCAGGAAAGCCTGCGGACCTTCGCCTTCCACTTCAGCGATGATCGCGAAATGCTCGGCGGTGGTGGCCAGGGGAACCATGCCCTTGACGCCGCTAAGGACGAAAGCCGCACCGTCTTTGACGGCCTTGGTCTGCAGGGCATGCACGTCGGAGGTGGCGCGCGGTTCGCTGATGGCGACCGTGGCCGGCGCGAAAGATTCGCCGGCAAAGATCGGCAGATACTTCGCCTTTTGCGCCTCGGAACCCTGGTCGCTCAACAGGTTCACGAAACCCAGGGGGGCCAGGATGTGCAGCGCCACGCCCATGTCGCCCTTGCCCAGGTC
>JBAUIG010000236.1:0-2184 GCA_049682735.1 Candidatus Macondimonas sp.
CTGGCCTCGGGCATTGAATTCGTACAGGCTGGGGCGATATTCATCGCCCATCCAGAAGTGGCCGTCCGGGGTTCGGACCACGCCTTCCAGATCCGCACCCCAGGGATCCAGCGGCAGCGCTTGGCCCAGGAGATCGATGGGCGCCTCATCGGCGAGCGCCAAACCGGGCGTGCCCTGCACATTGGGTCGGCCGCTCAGCGGTGTGCGGCCATCTTCTCGCGTCAGCCCGATGCGCTCGATGATTTGTACCCTGCCGCGCACGGGGTCGAGGGAAAACCGGACCAACTGGGGCTGGAAGTCAGGCAACGGAAAGGGACGATCAGCGATCCCATCACTATTGACATCAACGGGTTCCGCATTGGGTCCACGATCCGTATGGGTCAAGAAAACCATGCGGTTGCCTTGCCAGCCTTCGAAGAACAGTCCCGAAAATCCCCCCAGGCGCAAGACATCGCCGGCAGCGGTCGTCCCGAGCACCGGTTCGGGTAGGCGATGCTGGCTGAGCTTGGGATTGCCGGTGTGATCCTTGACCCCCAGCGGATATAAGGCAGTGATTCGTGCACTGCGGATATCCAGTTGGGCCAGGGCATTGTTTTCCTGCAGCGTGATCCAGGCGGTGCGGGAATCCGGCGATACAGTGATGTATTCGGGTTCCAGATCCTGCGCAGGGGTGGCGTTAGGGCCAAAGACCCGGACCCCGGCGGGAAGCGCATCGTTGAAGTTGCGGAAATCAGCATGCTTCACCTGGGCCTGGGTAAGCCGTTTCAGATCAGTGGGCAGGGAAATCACACTGACCGAACCCTCCGGGTCCACCGTGTAGGCATCGTTGGGTTCCCCTTCGTTGGCCACCAGGAGATAGCGTCCATCCGGGCTGAACGTCACCATGTCCGGCAGGGCGCCGACCTGGACCGCAGCCTGAAACCCACCCTGGGCATCGAAAAAGACCACATGGCCGGGGGCGGTGCGGTCGGTGTTTTCCATCGCCACAGCGATTCGGCCCCGATTGACAGCCACGCTGTTTACGCCGCCTCCATATGCAGAGAGATCAAGGCTCGTGATCAATTGCGGCGCGGATGGATTGCTGAGATTGAGAATATCGAGGGTATTCACGCTCGCGTTGGAGATGAACAGCCGTTGACTTGCCGGGTCATAGGCAGAAATTTCCGCTGCTCCCTGGTCGAAGAGCGCCGTGCGGTATTCCCCCAGACGGGTCAGTGTCAGCTCTGCTACGGCCGACTCCATGCCCAGAATTCCTCCAAAACCCATGATCAGTCCGGACCACAAACGACGCCCCATTGTGTTTACCCCTGGATTTTTTTGATGGCAAGAAGGCCAATCATCAAAGAGCTTGATGACAGAGCGATGGCGATTTCAGGTCAGCAAGATTGCATCGTTCCGCTGGCGGCAGGCCACTTTCTGATTACAGTATTCAGGGCCCTGCTTGCACAGTGTTCAGTCTCTCTGTTGGCCGTGGAAGATGATGCGTTGACAGGGGCTTAAAGCGGGCTACGCTCATATAGATAGACGCCATGGGCCAGCACAGAAAACAGGGTCCAGCGAGCGCGAGAAAATCCCGATTGCTGGGTTTTATTGGTCGTCAAGCCCACTTCGGGCATGCCCTTAGATATTGCAGGTCCGACCGGTCCGATGAATGGAGGAATATCAAGATGAAAAATCCGGCCCAGCCGTCTTCCCTGCCGGCGAGCGTCAACATCGAGCCGCGTCGTATCGATTTTCAGTCCATCGAAGGCAAACCGCGTTATTGGCATCCAGTCGCGGTGTTTACGCATTTGCTGACAGCAGCATCCTTGTTCTTTCCGGAAGGCGAGCGGTTTTTCGTGCGCTCGGTGCAATATTATGCCGGTGACATCAAGAATCCGCAGTTGCGTCAGGATATCGCGGGGTTCATGCAGCAGGAAACCATTCATGGCGAAGCACACGAACGCTACAACTATGATATTGCCGATCAGGGCTATCCGTATTTGCGGCGAATTGAGCGTTACTTGATCAAAGGCATATTCACGTTGGTGCAGCGCTTGTTTCCCAAGCAGGTGCAGCTTGCGATGACGGTTTGCCTGGAGCATGTCACCGCGACACTGGCTGGCGGCTTGCTCAAATATCCAGCGCTTATGGAAGATGCCAGCCCCGAATATCGGGAAATCTGGTTTTGGCATGCAGTGGAGG
>JBAUIG010000237.1:0-5311 GCA_049682735.1 Candidatus Macondimonas sp.
GATCCTGACACCCCATCCGGCGGAGGCCGGACGGCTGCTGGGCTGCACCACCGCCGAGATCCAGGCTGATCGGTTGGCGGCGGCACGGGCGCTGGTGACCCGTTATGGTGGGGTGGTGGTGCTCAAGGGCGCAGGCACGCTGGTGGACGATGGCCGGGAGGTCGCCTTGTGCGCCGGTGCCAACCCGGGTCTGGCCAGTGGCGGCATGGGGGATGTGCTGACGGGGCTCATTGCGGGGCTGCTGGCCCAGGGCCTCACGCCCTTCGCGGCGGCACGCGCAGGGGTCCAGCTGCATTTGCGCGCGGGCACCCTGGCGGCGCGCGCGATGGGGGTTCCCGGCATGCTGGCGAGCGAGGTGATCGCCCAGATCGCTCCGGCTCTGACTGAATCGGGGCGGGCGGCATGAAGGCGATCTGGCAACTGGATCTGCCCGATGTGGTGGCGACCGAAGCCTTCGCGCAATCGTTCGCGCATTACGCGCGCGCGCGCCTGGTGGTCTTCCTGTCCGGCGATCTGGGGGCGGGCAAGACCTCTTGGGTGCGGGCCGTGTTGCGCGCCTGGGGCTGGGCCGGGACGGTGCGCAGTCCCACCTATACCTTGCTGGAAACCTATGACGCCACAGCGCTCGGTCCGGTACATCACCTGGATTTGTACCGGCTCAGGTCGCCAGATGAGTTGGAAGACCTGGGGCTGGCCGATCTATGGCCGGCGCCGGCGATGTGGTTCATCGAATGGCCCACGCAGGGGGCAGGACACCTGCCACCCGCTGATCTGATGCTGGACTGGGCCCATAAAACCGCAGGCCGGCAGGTCCGCCTTGTGGCTGCCAGCGAGGTGGGTGAGTGCCTGTTGGCGCAGTGGGCGCCCGCTCTGAAACAGTGGGGTGGACGGCAAACTTCTCAAACTGATGAGGAACCCATTCTATCCGAATGAATATACTTGCTTCTCACCGGGCAGGCTTCTAAGATTTGGGCTCAGCCGGAATGGGGGGCAAGGATATGCGACGCAAGGACATGCAACGTTGGATCGCAATGATGCTGTTGTGGTGCGTGGCCTTGCCGCTCTGGGCAGTCTCCGGGACAACGCAGGTAGCCCAAGTTGAGGCGGGACGCGAGTCCACAAGTATTTTCCTGCCGTTGGGTGGGCCGGTCCAGCATGAAATGCTGACCTTGAGTAATCCGCCGCGTCTGGTGCTTGATTTGCAAGGAGCGGGCACCCCCGCGCGTATGCTGGGCATGCCTGTTCCGGGTGGTGTGGTGACGATGGTGCGCAGCGGCGCACGCGCCCCCGGCGAGTTGCGGGTGGTGCTGGACCTGGCAGAGATGCCGCGTGAATGCCAGGTGCGACTGGAAAAAAATCCACAAGGCCAATATAGGCTGGCCGTGCAATTGAATCACGCGCCACGCGCTGTAGCGGCGGCCAGCCCGCCGCCGGCCAAATCGGCCGCTCTGGCCACTGCGCAATCTACGCCCAAGCCCCTCGCTCCAGTTCCCTCGTCCACGGCATCGGCGCCAAAATCAGTGAAGGAAAGCAGCAAAGCCGCCGCGACGACGCCGGCGCCAGTTACCGTGGCGCAGGCAGCTTCGGAATCCGCCGCGCCACGGACGCTCAAGACCAAATCAAGCGAACCGTCCAAATCCGTCCCACCACCGACACCAATTTCCAAGCCGGTGGCTACCACCGCGGGACCGGTCAAGAACCCGCCCGTCATCATTGCGGTCGATGCCGGCCACGGCGGCAAGGATCCCGGCGCCATTGGCGGCAGCGGCGCCCGTGAAAAGGATGTCACCCTGAGCATCGCCCGCGAACTGGCACGCCGCATCGATCGCGAGCCGGGGATGAAGGCGGTGTTGATTCGGGATGGCGATTATTTCCTCACCCTGCGCCAGCGTATCCAGAAGGCCCGCAAGCATCAGGCGGACCTGTTTGTCTCCGTTCATGCCGATGCCTTCAAGGACACCGGCAGCAAGGGCTCTTCGGTCTATGTGCTGTCCCAGCGCGGTGCGACCGACGAAGCGGCGCGCTGGTTGGCGGCGCGTGAGAATTCAGCCGACCTGGCGGGGGGCGTGAAACTGCACGACAAGGATGAGGTGCTGGCGCAGGTGCTGTTGGACCTGTCCCAGACCGCCACCATTGACGCCAGCTTCCTGCTGGCTGACCGGGTGCTGGGAGAACTGGGTCGGCTCGGTCCATTGCACAAGGAATCGGTTCAGCAGGCCGGATTTCTGGTGCTCAAATCCCCGGATATCCCTTCGATCCTGGTAGAAACCGCCTTTATAACCAATCCCAGCGAGGAGCGCCGGTTGAAAGATCCAGCGCATCAAAGGCGGATTGCTTCGGCGATTTTCAGCGGGCTGAGCGCTTATGCCATGGAGCGCCTGCCCTATACCCGGCTTGCCAACAATGCTGCCGAAGATGAATCGCCGTTGTCGCTGGCGGGAGATCCCGCGCTCGCGCCGTGAGCCATCCGCCGCGCATCGTGCTGGTGGCAACGTCCCACCCTGGCAACATTGGCGCTACGGCGCGGGCCATGAAGACCATGGGGCTGGGCGAGCTCCATCTGGTCACGCCCGCCGCTTTCCCCGACCCACAAGCCTCGGCCATGGCGGCGGGGGCCGATGACATCCTCGAACACGCCTGTGTCCACGCCGATTTGCCCGCAGCCCTGGCCGGTTGTCATTGGGTCGCCGGGCTGAGCGCCCGCCCGCGCTACATTTCCGGTCCCACCTTCTCTGCCCGCACCGGTGCCGAGGCCGTTGTTCAGCGACCCGCCACGGAACGAGCCGCCCTGGTATTCGGCCGCGAGCGCACCGGCCTTACCAACGCGGAATTGGATCTGTGCCATGTGCGCATCAACATCCCCTCCAATCCGGATTATGGATCACTCAATCTGGCCGCCGCCGTGCAGGTCATGGCGTATGAATGGCGCATGGCGGCTGGCGGATTCGAGGAGGCTGTGCCAACCGGCGCGAGCGAGACCTTGGCAAGCGCCGCTATGCTGGGCTCGTTCTTTGAACATCTCGAAGAAGTCCTGGCGGAGATCGGTTTCCTGGATCGCGGCAACCCACGTTATTTGATGCGTCGACTGCGGCGCTTGTTCAATCGCGCGCAGATGGAGCCGGACGAGGTCAATCTCCTGCGCGGCATGCTGAGCGCGATCCAGGGCGGGCGCACGCGTCGGCCCGGCGGGGCCGACGGCCGGGACGTATAATGACCCACCCGGGGGCAATGACCGCCTCCGTCCTCGATGGTGAATGTGAGTCATGTGGCAACGCCTGCGAGAAGACATCCAGTGCGTGTTCGAGCGCGACCCGGCCGCTCGTAGCACCCGCGAGGTGCTGACGGCCTATCCGGGTCTGCACGCCGTCTGGTTGCACCGCATCAGCCATGCACTGTGGCAGCGCGGGTGGCTGTGGCCGGCGCGGCTGCTGTCCCATCTGGGGCGCGGGCTGACGGGAATTGAAATCCATCCCGGCGCGCGCCTCGGCCGCCGCTTTTTCATCGATCACGGCATGGGTGTGGTGATCGGTGAAACCGCTGAGGTAGGGGACGATTGCACGCTTTATCACGGCGTGACCCTGGGCGGCACCAGTTGGGCCGGCGGCAAGCGCCATCCCACGCTTGAAAACGGCGTGGTGGTCGGGGCCGGGGCCAAGATCCTGGGGCCGATCCGCATCGGTGCCGATGCCCGCATCGGATCCAACGCCGTCGTGGTGCGTGAGGTACCGGCGGGCGCAACCGTGGTCGGGATTCCCGCGCGGGTCGTGGGCCACGCCACGCCGAGTGCCGAACGGCCGGATGCCCGTCGCCAGGCCATCGCCCAGCGCATGGGGTTTGATGCCTATGGCCTGACCCAGGAAATGCCCGATCCGGTGGCCCATGCCATCAACGGCATGCTGGACCACATCCATGCCATGGACGAATGCATCCAGACCCTGGGCCAGCGCCTGCACCAACTGGAGGGCGAGGCGGGCGAGCCCGTTCCCGCACCGCCGCCTTGCGGTATTACGCCCATGGATGAAGCGACCTCCGGTTCGACATCGGTGACCGCCCGCACCCAAACCGGCCCATGAACGCCCCGGTTTATCTGGATCATGCCGCCACCACGCCGGTCGATCCGCGCGTGCTCGCCGCCATGATGGCCGTCCTGGGGCCCGACAGCGGTCACGGCAATCCGGCCTCCGTTCAGCATCCCGAGGGTCAGCGCGCCGCCGCCGCCGTGGCGCGTGCGCGGGCGGAGGTGGCCCAGCTCATCCATGCCGATGCGCGCGAGATCGTGTGGACCTCCGGTGCCACCGAAGCCAACAACCTCGCCCTCAAAGGTGCCGCTCAGTTCTACCGGGAGCGGGGCCGGCATCTGGTCAGTGCCCTCACCGAGCATCCCTCGGTGCGCGATCCCCTCGCGGCGCTGGAGGCGCAGGGATTTGCCGTGACGCGCCTCGTCCCGGCCGCCGATGGGCGCGTCCATGCCGAGCAGTTGGCGGCGGCCCTGCGCCCCGACACCGTGCTGGTGTCCCTCATGCACGTCAACAACGAAACCGGCATCATCCAGGACATCGCTGCCCTGGGGGCGGTGTGTCAGGCGCGCGGGGTGCGTTTCCATGTCGACGCGGCTCAAAGCGCCGGTCGTCTGCCTATCGATGTGCGCACGCTGCCGGTGGATTACCTGTCGCTGTCGGCGCACAAGCTCTACGGCCCGCAGGGGATTGGCGCTCTGTATGTACGGGATCGCCCGCGGGCGGGTCTGGCGCCCCAGATGCACGGCGGCGGCCAGGAACGGGGGCGGCGCTCCGGGACGCTCGCGACCCACCAGATCGTCGGCATGGGCACGGCGGCGGCGCTCATCGATCAGGAGCGCGAGACGGAGCAGGCGCGTCTTGCCCAATTGATGGCGCGGCTGCAGCAGACCTTGGCGGACTTGCCTGATCTCCTCTGGGTCGGCGCCCAGGCGCCCCGTGTGCCGGGCATCGTCAACGTGGCGGTCCAGGGGGTGGCGGGGGAGGCGCTGTTGGCCAGCCTGTGGGGCACGGTATCGGCCTCCGCCGGATCGGCCTGCACCGCTGCCGAAGGCGAGCCGTCCGCCGTGCTGCAGGCTTTGGGGCTGGATCCCATCACCGCTCAGGGCGCGCTGCGCCTGTCACCAGGCCGCTGGACCCGTGAGGCAGAGATTGATCAGGCGGCGGCCGGCCTGCGCTGGACCATCCTGCGGCTGCGCCGGGTGGCGGCGGGGGAGTCCGTTGACGATCTGCCCGGCCCCGCGGCCTTGCCGCCGATCTACGGGGCGGCGGTGACCGGCTGGTTTGGCCACCTG
>JBAUIG010000238.1:0-10167 GCA_049682735.1 Candidatus Macondimonas sp.
GTTCATGAGGGATTCTCATGCCGCGCCTCTTGCCGGACCCCGCAGGTTTAGTGCCATCCCAGGCAACCGCTTTGGGCTTGCCGCGTGTCTGGCGAACAGCGCCGCAGATCCCCGATGGGGCGGAACAGCCGCCTTTCCCGATGACTTCTCCCTCGCATTCGCCGATCTGGTTTTCCTCGCTTCCGTCTCAAGTCACCTTCTCGATCGATTTTTGGTTGCCTGTTCATGGCAGCCTCGCCACGCCGATTCAATCCTTTCCTTTCTCCCCACGCCAGGGTGATGCATCATGAGTCAGGACTTGCGGGACAAATACCGCAGCACGCCGCTGTACGGCGGCAATGCTGCGTTCATCGAGAGTTACTATGAGGAATTCCTCAAGAACCCCGACAGCATCACGGATCCGCGCTGGCGTGCCTACTTTCAGGGCCTGACCGAGGCGACGGGTCAGGCTCGGGATGTTCCCCACGGGCCCATCCAGCGTTCGTTTGCGCACTATGTCCGGCGCAAGGAAACCGTCCGCGCGCCCGGTGCCGGAACGGACGGCGGATTGGGCGCCGCAGCGGCCCAGCGCCAGGCGGCCGCTCTGCGCCTCATCAATGCCTATCGGGTGCGGGGGCACGAGGTGGCCCAGCTCGACCCGCTGGGGCTGTGGCAGCGCCCGCCGGTGCCCGATCTCGATCCGGGCTTCCATGGTCTGGGCGAGAGCGACATGGACACGGTGTTCAATACCGGCTCGCTGTTTGCGGAAGAACGCCTTCCGCTGCGGCAGATTCTGGATCTGGTGCGTACGGTGTACACCGGCACCATCGGCTCCGAATACATGCACATCGTGGATACGCGCCGCAAGCGCTGGATCCAGCAGCGTCTGGAGGGCAGTTGGGGCCGCCTGCAGCTATCGACCGAGGAGCAGCGCCATGTGCTGTTGCAACTCACCGCCGCCGAGGGTATCGAAAAATACCTGCATACCCGCTATGTGGGGCAGAAGCGGTTCTCGCTGGAAGGCGGCGATGCCCTCATTCCCCAGCTTGATGACCTGATCCGTCACGCCGGGCGCCGCGGCGTGGACGAGGTGGTGATCGGCATGGCCCATCGGGGCCGGCTCAATGTGCTGGTCAATATCCTGGGCAAGTCACCGCGCGAGCTGTTCGAGGAGTTCGAGGGCAAGCACGACCTGTCCGACCCCCTGTATTCGGGGGATGTGAAGTACCACATGGGCTTTTCCTCCGATGTGGGAGTGGATGATCGGCTGGTGCACCTGGTGCTGGCGTTCAATCCGTCCCACCTCGAGATCGTCAACCCGGTGGTGCTGGGCTCGGTGCGTTCGCGCCAGGATCGCCGGGGGGACGGCACGGGGGATAGGGTGCTGCCCGTGCTGATCCACGGCGATGCATCCTTCGCCGGGCAGGGCGTGGTGATGGAGGTGTTCAACATGTCCCAGACGCGGGGTTACCGCGTGGGGGGCTCGGTGCACATCGTGATCAACAACCAGGTGGGTTTCACCACCAGCGATCCCCGGGATGCGCGGTCGACGATGTATTGCACCGACGTGGCCAAGATGGTGCAGTCGCCAATCTTCCATGTGAATGCGGATGACCCCGAGGCGGTGCTGTTCGTCACCCGGCTGGCGCTGGAGTATCGCATGGAGTTTCACGAGGACGTGGTGATCGACCTGGTGTGCTATCGCCGCCAGGGCCACAACGAGGCCGACGAGCCGGCGGTCACCCAGCCCCTGATGTACCAGCATGTCAAGCAATTGCCCACCTGTCGCGCCCTGTATGCCGAGCATCTGGGCAAGACGGGCGTTCTGGCGGCCCAGGATGCCAGCGCCTTGGTCGAGTCCTATCGCCAGGGCCTGGATGAGGGGCGTAACGTTATCCGCGAATGGGCTGGCATGGTCGGCAACCAGTTCACCGTGAAGTGGGACGACTTCCGCCAGGGAGACTGGGATCAACCAGTCGAGTCCGCGCTGCCAGCGGAACGCGTGCGCGAGCTGGCCCAGGTGATGAACCGGTTTCCGGAGAATTTTCGTCTCCACCCGCGCGTGGAACGCATTGTCGATGATCGGCGCAAGATGGCGGCCGGCGCCTTGCCCGTGGATTGGGGATTCGCGGAACTGCTGGCTTATGCCGCGCTGGTCGAGGACGGTCACCGGGTGCGCCTGAGCGGTCAGGACAGCGGGCGCGGCACCTTTTTCCACCGCCACGCGGTATTCCACAACCAACAGGATGGCGCGTCCTATGCGCCTCTGGGGGAGCTGGGTAATCCCGGGGCCTTCCAGGTCATCGACTCCCTGCTCTCCGAGGAGGCGGTACTGGGCTTCGAGTATGGGTACGCCACCGCCGATCCCCGCACCCTGGTGATCTGGGAAGCCCAGTTCGGCGACTTTGCCAACGGCGCCCAGGTGGTGATCGACCAGTTCATCAGCTCGGGGGAGGCCAAGTGGCGTCGCCTGTGCGGTCTGACGATGTTCCTGCCCCATGGTTATGAGGGCCAGGGACCGGAGCATTCCTCGGCCCGACTGGAGCGCTATCTGCAGCTGTGCGCCGAGCACAACATGCAGGTATGCGTGCCATCGACCCCCGCACAGATGTTTCACATGCTGCGCCGGCAAATGATGCGCCCCTATCGCAAGCCGCTCATTGTCATGACGCCCAAGAGCCTGTTGCGCCGGCGCATCGCCATGTCGTCCCTGGATGAGCTGACCGAGGGCGGCTTCCGGCCGGTATTGCCCGAGGTCGATGCCCTGGCGAAGAGCCGGGTGCGGCGGCTGGTCCTGTGCAGCGGACGGGTCTATTACGATTTGCTGGAAGCACGCCGGGAGCACGGCAGGGAGGATACCGCCATCGTGCGTATCGAGCAGCTCTATCCCTTTCCCCATGCGGAATTCGAGGCTGCCCTGGGCGCTTATCCCAAGCTGCGCGAAGTCGTTTGGTGCCAGGATGAACCCAAGAACCAGGGCGCCTGGTATTACATCGAGCATCGCATTCGCCGGGTACTCAAGCCCAGTCAGACGCTGTGCTACGCCGGCCGGGCCGGTTCGGCGTCCACGGCGGCGGGTTATCACGACCTGCATGTCCAGCAGCAGAAACAACTGCTGGATGCCGCGCTGGGCATCACCGAAGCCGAACCCCAAGCCAACGCCGCCCGCTAACCGTCCGGAGAGAGAGCCAATAATCATGAGTATCGAGGTCAAGGTCCCCCAACTGCCGGAATCCGTCGAAGACGCCACGGTCATGGCCTGGCACAAAGAGGCCGGTGAGGCCGTGAATCGGGAAGACAATCTGCTGGATCTGGAAACCGACAAGGTGGTGCTGGAAGTGCCCGCGCCGAGTTCCGGCGTGCTGACCGAGATCCGGGTCAAGGCCGGCGATGTGGTGCATGCGGGTGATGTGGTGGCCATCCTGACCGAGGGTCAGGCTGCAGCGCCCGGCGCGTCGACGACAACGAGTAAATCGGATGAACCCGCGCCCGTCGCCAAGGCTGCTCCCCCTGAGGCGCCTGCTGCCGTGCCGGCTGCTGCTTCGGAAGCCGCGACCCTGGCGCCCGCCGTGCGTCGACTGGTCGTCGAGCATGGCCTGGATCCCCAGGCCATTCACGGCTCGGGGCGGGATGGCCGGTTGACCAAGGAAGACGTGCTGAATCATGTGGCGCAGGGCAAGGCTTCAGCCCCAACGGCTGCCCCCGCCGTGGCTGCCCCCGCAGCACCGCCCTCGGAAGCTCCGGTCGCCAAGGGGCCCGCTATTGAGCCGGGGGATCGGGAGCGGTTGGAGCAACGTGTACCCATGACGCGCTTGCGGGCCAGGGTGGCAGAACGCCTGGTGCAGGCCCAGCAGACGGCGGCCATTCTGACCACCTTCAACGAGGTGGACATGGCAGCGGTCAACAGCCTGCGGCGCCAGTATCGCGATAGCTTCGAGAAGGCCCATGGCGTGCGTCTTGGCTACATGTCCTTTTTCATCAAGGCCTGCGTCGAGGCGCTCAAGCGCTTCCCGGCGGTGAATGCATCAGTTGATGGCACGGATATCATTTATCACGGCTACTTCGACATCGGTATTGCAGTGGCGTCTCCGCGCGGGCTGGTGGTGCCCATTGTCCGCAATGCCGAGCAATTGGGTTTCGCGGACTTGGAAAAGCAGGTGCAGGCCTATGGCGAAAAGGCCCGTGACGGCGGACTGACCATCGATGATCTGACCGGTGGTACTTTCAGCATCACCAATGGCGGTGTCTTTGGTTCCCTGATGTCTACGCCCATCCTGAATCCGCCCCAGAGTGCCATCCTTGGAATGCACAAGATTCAGGAAAGGCCGATGGTGGTGGATGGCCAAATCGTGATACGTCCCATGATGTATCTGGCCCTTTCTTATGATCATCGCCTGATCGATGGTCGCGAAGCGGTGCAGTTTCTGGTGGCGGTCAAGGATTTGCTGGAAGATCCTGCGCGATTGTTGTTACAGGTTTAAGTGGAGCCCGCAGCGGGCGTAGCGGCCTGCAAGGCAAAAATGAACAGGAATGGGATTCTGATGGCGAAATCATTTGATGTGGTGGTGATCGGTGCCGGGCCTGCCGGCTATGTGGCGGCGATCCGCTGCGCCCAGTTGGGGCTGAAGACAGCCTGTATCGACAACTGGATTGGCGATGAAGGCAAACCCTCTCTGGGCGGCACATGCCTGAATGTGGGCTGCATTCCCTCCAAGGCCTTGTTGGAATCCTCCGAGCGCTATCACCAGATCAAGTCGGGCCTCGCTGAACACGGCATCCTGACCACCGGCGTCAAATTGGACCTTGCCGCCATGCAGGCCCGCAAGACCAAGATTGTCGGTGCATTGACCCAAGGCATCGCCGGGCTTTTCAAGACCAACCGCATCACAGCGCTGACCGGCAAGGGGCAGCTGCTGGAAACGGGCCAAGTGGGCTTTACGCCACATGGCGCCGAGCAGCAGGAAGTGATCACCGCGCAGCACATCATCCTGGCGCCGGGTTCACGTCCCGTCAGCCTGGGCGCCGCGCCGCTGGATGGTGATCTGGTGGTCGATTCCAGCGGCGCCCTGGCATTTGCCGAGGTGCCAAAGCGCCTGGGTATCATCGGCGCCGGCGTGATTGGTCTGGAGCTGGGCAGTGTCTGGCGCCGACTGGGTTCTGAAGTGGTGCTGCTGGAGGCGCAGCAGGAATTCCTGTCCATGGCCGATGGCGATCTGGCGGCCCAGGCGCTGAAGATCTTCACCCAGCAGGGCTTGGATATCCGCCTCGGCTGTCGGGTGACCGGCGTCAAGACGGCCCGCCGTCAAGTCCAGGTGGCCTACCAGGATGCCGAGAACCAAACGCAGGAATTGAAGGTGGACCGGCTGGTGGTTGCGGTGGGCCGGCGCCCGAATACCGATGGCCTGGCAGTGGCTGGTGCGCGCCTGCAGCTCGATGAAAAGGGCTATGTGGACATCGACGAGCATTGCCGCACCAATCTGCCCAATGTCTACGCCATTGGCGATGTGGTGCGCGGCCCCATGCTGGCCCATAAGGGTTCGGAGGAAGGGGTCGCTGTGGCCGAGCGCATTGCAGGTCAGCCGGGGCATGTCGATTATGACCTGATTCCCTCGGTGCTCTATACCCATCCCGAAATGGCCTGGGTGGGCCGCAGCGAATCCGCCCTCAAGGCCGCCGGAGCGGACTATCGGGTGGGCAGTTTTCCCTTCGCTGCCAGCGGGCGGGCGCTGGCCGTTGGGGAAAGCCAGGGTCTGGTGAAAATCCTCGCCGATACCCGCAGCGACCGGATTCTGGGGGTTCACATCCTTGGCCCCGGCGCCTCGGAGCTGATTGCCGAGGCGGTGGTGGCCATGAGCTTTGGCGCCAGCAGCGAAGATCTGGCCCGCACGGTCCATGCCCATCCAACTCTCTCCGAGGCCGTGCATGAAGCGGCCCTGGCGGTCGACAAGCGTGCCATTCACATGCGCAACCGCTGAGTCGCGCGCGCTGGGGCCGGTCAGTTGTGGCGGCGGGCGCTTGTGATGTTGGGAAAGCGGCTGATCCGTCCCAGAACGTCGCTGAGCTGGGCAATGCCAGTGACTTCCAGGATCAGGTCCATTACCGCGTGCCCCGATTCCTTGTCGGTGTGGGTGTTGGCCCCCAGGACGTTGATGCGCTGGCCGGCTAGCAGCACGGTGATATCCCGCAGCAGGCCGGGGCGGTCATAGGCTTCCACACGGATGGTGATGGGATAGGTCTGGGCTGCGGTATCGCCCCAGCTCACCTCCACCATGCGGCCAGCGGCGGCGGCTTCCAGCCGTAGCGCGGTGCGGCAATCCTGCCGGTGTACCGTGATGCCGCGACCCTTGGTGATATAGCCGGTGATGGGTTCAGGGGGGACCGGGCTGCAGCAGCGTGCCAGCGTGGTGAGCATGCGCCCGACGCCGTGAACATGGATGCCACTGCGTTCCGTGGGCGGCAGTTCCCGACCGGTGGCGGCGGGGAGCGCGATTTCCCGAGGCACGACCGGCTGCAGGCGACCGGCAATCTGGGCCGTGCTGAGGTCGCCCGCACCAATGGCGGCCAGGAAATCGCCGACCTTGGCATAGTTGAAGCGCGCGGCCAGGGCCTCGAATGGCTCATCGCCAAGTCCCAGTCGGTTCAGCTCCCGCTCCAGCAGGTCGCGTCCCGTGGCCAGATTCTGGTTGTAATCCTCGTGCTTGAACCACTGCCGCACCTTGGCGCGGGCCCGGCTGGTGGTGAGATAGCCGAGCTGGGAAATCAGCCAGTCCCGGCTGGGTTTGGGTTCCTTGGCGGTGAGAATCTCCACCCGGTCGCCGTTCTGCAGCGCGCGGGTGAGCGGGGCAATGGCGCCGTTGATGCGCGCGCCGCGGCAGCGATGGCCCACATCGGTGTGCACCGCATAGGCAAAATCCAGCGGTGTGGCCCCGGCGGGCAGGTCATGGATATCGCCCCGAGGGGTGATGACATAGACTCGTTCCTCGCCGATTTCGGCGCGAAAGCGATCCAGGAAATCTTCGGCATTGCCATCTTCGCCACTGCTGTCGAGCAGTTTGCGCAGCCACGCAATGCGTCGCTCCAGCCCGGCATCGCCTGCGGTGCCGCCCTCCTTGTAGCGCCAGTGAGCAGCCACCCCAAGTTCGGCCTGCTCATGCATGCGATGGGTGCGGATCTGCACTTCCAACGTCTTGCCGGCGGGCCCGATCACGGCGGTGTGCAGGGACTGGTAGTTGTTTTCCTTGGGGGATGCGATGTAGTCGTCGAACTGCCCGGGAATCGGCTGCCAGCGGCCATGGATCAGGCCCAGCACCGCATAGCAGGCGGGGATGTCGTCCACCAGCACGCGGATGGCGCGCGCATCGAACAGACCGCTGAAGCTCATGCCCTTGCGTTCCAGCTTGCGCCAGATGCTGTAGAGGTGCTTGGGCCGGCCGGTGACCGCGGCCCGGATATGCTGCTTGTCCAGATCCTGCTGCATGGCCCGGATGGTTTCCTGGATATAGCGTTCGCGGTCGGCGCGTCGTTCATCCAGCCAGCGGGCGATCTTGTGGTAGGCATCGGGATGGAGATAACGCAGCGACCAGTCTTCCAACTGCCACTTGATCTGCCAGATCCCCAGCCGGTTGGCCAGTGGCGCGAACAGATCGAGCGTCTGTTGCGCGAGTTGGCGCTGTTCATCCGCCGGCAGGTTCTTGGCCGATTCCAGGGTATGAAGTCGATAGCAGAGCTTGATCACCACCACCCGGGCATCTTCCACCATGGCCAACAGCATCTTGCGCAGGCGTTCAAGCTGGGCATCCGGATCCGCCGTGGCCCGGCTGGGCGCCAGCTCATCCATAATGCGCAGCCGGTTCAAGCCCTTGAGCAGGTCCCAGGGCAGGGCGGGATGGGGCGGGTCGCTCCAGCTTGGTGGCAGCATATCGGCCTCCATCAAGGGATAGAGCATTGCAGCCAGGACGGCATCTTCGCCCAGGCCCAGCTCCTCGGCCATGCGTCCGGCCTGAAGTGCCCGCGGGGCCAGTTCGGGGAAGCTGGCCAGGTACGCCTTCATGGCATCGGCCGTCGCGGGAGGAGCCGGCGGCAGAAGCGTGGAATCGGGGGAATGGGCGGTCATGGTGTCTGCGGGTGTGGCCCGATGGGCAATCCGGGTATGATAAACGCCATTTCCTTCACCTACACGACCTTTTTGTTATCGGCCTCACGGCCGCAGGAGATTGCTGCATGCGTTCCATATCCCTTGTCGCGGTGTTTGCATTGTGCGTGCCATTTGCCGCCTTGTCCCATACCGTCGATCTGTCCGTGAGTGACGATGCCTTCCGTCTTGCCTATGAGGGAGATGTGGCGCCGGCGGCGGGCGGGATGCTGAGGGCGGATGTGGGCGCCCTGCACAATGGCGATGAAGGCGACCTGATCCACCTGGGGCTCAAGGTGCGTGGCGATGCGGGCGGCAACACCGTCGGCGTGGAAGGGGCCTTGGGCGCCACCTTGTATGGGGCTTCGCTCGATAAACCGGACGAGGACGTGAGCGCGCTGGCGTTTACCGGCGAATTGTATATCACGCCCCAGGAACTGAATCGGGCGCGTCTGGCGCTGACGGCGAGCTATGCGCCCGAAGTCCTGACCTTTGGCGAGGGCAAGTCGCTGCTGGATACGTCGGCACGGGTGGAATACGAAGTGCTCAACGAGACGCGGGTCTATGTGGGCTACCGCCTGAGCCGCGTGGAACTGGACGATGCCGGTGACCAGGATATCGAACAGGGCGCTCAAATCGGGCTGAATATCACGTTCTGATTCATGCGCCGCGGCGGTGGGTGCCCGGCGTTTTTCCAGACACAACGGTTGTTTTTATGGCAGGACATAGCAAATGGGCCAACATCCAGCATCGCAAGAATGCCCAGGATGCGCGGCGCGGCAAACTTTTCACCAAGCTGATCCGGGAAATCACCATCGCCGCGCGTACCGGCGGCGGTGATGCGGCCAGCAATCCCCGGTTGCGTCTGGCGATGGACAAGGCGCTTACCGCCAACATGACCCGGGATACCGTGGAGCGCGCGATCAAGCGCGGCAGCGGGGACCTGGAGGGCGCGGCATTGGAGGAAGTGCGTTACGAAGGTTACGGGCCGGGCGGCGTGGCCATTCTGGTGGAATGCATGACCGACAACCGCAACCGCACAGTGGCCGAAGTGCGTCATGCCTTCACCAAGCATGGCGGGAACATGGGTGCTGATGGTTCGGTGGCTTATCTGTTCACGCGCACCGGCATCCTCAGCTACGCACCCGGTACCGACTATGATCAACTCATGGAGGCGGCCCTGGAAGCCGGCGCCGAGGACATTGTGCGCAATGAGGACGATTCGCTGGATGTGCTGGTCGCGCCCGAAGGCTTCGAAGCTGCCGTGTCCGCCATGCGGGCGGCGGGCTTCGAGCCGGCAGCGGCGGAGGTGACCGAGCGCGCTGCCCTCAGCGTGCGCGTGGAGGGCGAGGCGGCCGAGAGTCTGCTCAAGCTGCTGGATCGGCTGGAAGATCTCGATGATGTGCAGAACGTCTATTCCAATGCCGATCTGCCGGAGGAATTGTTGGCCTGAACGCCGGTCCATCCGCCATTCCGCTGCGCATTCTGGGCATTGATCCGGGCTCCCGGGTGACCGGCTTCGGGGTGATCGACGTCCTGTCCGGCGGCAAGCTGCGCTATCAGGACAGCGGATGTATCCGGCTGGCCGCGCCGGACATGGCGGCCCGCCTGTGTGAGCTGGATAGGGCGCTGCGACAGTTGATGGACCAGTGGACCCCCCATGAGGTGGGTATTGAACGGGTGTTCGTAATGCGCAATGTGGACAGCGCCCTGAAGCTGGGGCAGGCGCGGGGCGTGGCCTTGTGCGCAGTGGGCCGATCTGCGCTTCCCATGGCTGAATATGCCCCGCGACTGGTGAAACAAACCGTGACCGGCACCGGCGCGGCCACCAAGGAACAGGTTCAACACATGGTGCGACAGTTGCTGAGCCTGGAAGGATGCCTGGCGGCCGACGCGGCCGACGCCTTGGCCATTGCCGTGTGCCATGTCCACCACCGCACCCATCCCGTCGCCCTCGGCGGGCCGGGAGGCTGGGGATGATTGGGCGCTTGCGCGGGGATCTGGTGGAAGTGATCCCGCCTTTCCTGCTGCTGGATGTGGGCGGGGTGGGCTATGAG
>JBAUIG010000239.1:0-17082 GCA_049682735.1 Candidatus Macondimonas sp.
CACGGCATCTACCGCCACCCCGGCGAGGCGCGCGCGCTCGTGCAGCGGAATGCCCAGCTTTTCGTAGGTTTCGAGCAGCTTTGGATCGACTTCGTCCAGGCTCTTGGGCGCGTCATCGCGGGATTTCGGCGCCGAATAATAGGAAATCGCCTGGTAGTCGATGGGCGGGTAATGCACGCTCGCCCAGCGCGGCTCGGTCATCGTCAACCAGTGCCGATAGGCCGCCAGCCGCCATTCCAGCAGAAACTCGGGTTCCTCCTTCTTGGCCGAGATGAGGCGAATGACGTCCTCGCTCAGCCCAGGGGGAACGGTGTCCGATTCGATGTCAGTCACAAAGCCCGCGACGTAATCGCGCGTCAGCAGGCGTTCCAGATCATCCTTGTTCGATGCCATAAGCGTGGCCTCCGATCGGAAAAACGGGATGATACGTTCAGGGCAGCGCGGCGGGGAGATCCGCAGCGCCATACCATTTGAGGGTTCGCATGGGGGTGGCCATCTGGGACAGGCTGACGCCCCGCAGCGCCCCCTGCACGGCCCGGTTGATGACGTCCCAATTGTCCGACAGGCTGCAATCGCCCTGTTGGGAACAACGCTGCGGCGCCCGGCTGCACTCGGTCAGGCCGAATGGCCCTTCCAGCGCGGCAATCACCTCCAGCACCGAAATCTCCGCAGGCGCCCGCGCCAGACGGTAACCCCCCGCCACGCCCCGCACCGAGATCAGCAGGCCCGCCCGCGTCAGCGACTTGAGCAGCTTGCTGACCGTGGGCACGGCAATGCGACAGGCGGCGGCGATCTGCGAGCCGGTCTGGATGGCCTCGGGATGACGGGCCAGGTGAGCCATCACCACCACGCCATAATCGGTCATCTTGCCGATGCGGAGCATCTTTCCCCTCCGGATAGAGGACTAAAGTGGTCCTATTATGCCACAGCCATCCGCCCTGGTGACATGCCGACCCATGCCGATCCGGATCTGGCCGGACGTATATCGCACCAAGACCGCCCATGGTGACGATGTGTACCTGAAACTGACCGTCATCGATGATGCTCTGATCGTTGTCGATCTTGATGTCGAGGGTCTCGCGCAGCACCCCAGGCGTTCGCTAGGACCCGGTCAGTAGGGCGTCGATGTGCTGTATAGGTTGATCCCGAGGGAATCGAGCAGGTTCAGGTCGACCGTAATAACTCAGCCATCGGCATCGGCATCCACCTCGCTCTCTGCACTGTTCTTGGGCGTCATATTCCACCAAGTCTTGAAGACTAGCCGCAACCCTAACCACCACGCATAAATGGCAGCCGGCGAATGGCACGCTTCTTCGTCAAGCAGCCCGTGGGCCAGTTCGTTGCGCAGATTGGTGCCGAAGGCATCGCAGAAAAGCGCCTTGAGTTCAAAGGCGAGGTCCTTGCCGAAAACCTGCTCGGCTTCTGGCAGGTCCATCAAGGTGTTCATCCCGTTTTCATTCTCAATGCCATTCTTGTCCAGATTCGTCGTCTTGGCCCCTGCCTGCTTGAGATGTACGCGAACCAAGTGCTCGATCTGCGGTATCAATAGGTGCATTGCCGTGACGAAATCCCGGTCGAAACCCGCGAACAAGGCCTTGCCGAAAAGCCCGGCTCTCCCCTTCGGGACGATGGGTGATTGATTGGCGAGGCCGACGAAATCGGCCTCGCGCAGCCGATGTTCGAGCAACAGAACTTCAAGAGCAGGCCAGATGCCGCCTTGAACCACGATGCTGACCAGAATGCCGTAGTCACGAATCATCTCAGCGCGGATGGCGATTTCGTCGTCTTCAGAGGGCTCTGCACCAAATCTCATGGCCGGATGTTTGGCAATCACTCGGCCATCGCGGCTCATCACCGTTGAAGAAAAGAGCGAATAGGATACAAACTGCTGCATTTGCTTAAGCGCACTCTCGCGCATCTCGTCGACCTTCACTCCACGATGAAGGTTTGCGAAAGCCAGTAGCGCCTCGGTGGTAGATTTCCCGCTGACAGACTTGCGAGCGTTCTCGACGAGTTGAGTGATGTCGACGCCCGGGATGCTGATCAGTTGCATTTCGCCCAGAGCTTTCTCCCCAGACTCATTCAGAAGGGCGCGAAGTTCAGCGATTCTCTCATCGACTCGATATGCGTTACGCTCGGCTCTGGGGATGGTTCGATAAGTCTGGATGGCATTCTCGTAGAAGCTCGCTGCCACCCCGTGACTCGGGTTGTCCGACGACACCCGGGCGATGGCCTCCTTGACCCAGCCCTCGGCGACAGATGCCGTCATCTCGGCTGCTTTTTCTTCGTCAGGGATAGCTCTGTACCAGTCGGCGGACGCAGAGAAATACTCCCGCGCCCTGTTCAGATCGCCTTCGCCATCGAACTCCCGGGCCAGGGATTCCAGCTTCTGCGCGATATCGGTTCTATGGAGCCGTCCCAATCCGCTCGTTTTCAGCAGGTCCGCCAGCCAGTACCCAAGGAAACCGTCTTGTCGCGTTGCGGCATTGAACGAAGCGACGATAGAGCCTTCCATTTGCTTGAGCCGATCGCCCGCACCGGCTTTGAGAGTCTGGGCCAAGCTGACGGCTCGCTCCCAACATTCCTGACCACCGCGAATCCACGTCTCCGTGTCCAGCGGAATGGAACGGTAAGCGTCGATGGCCGTAAGTGCGAATGCCACATCTCTGGGCTTTCTTTTCAGCCAAGTCAGATCGGCAAGTCTCGCCTTCAGCCAGATGTCGTCTACCGCATCGACGATCTCTGCAAAAAATTGGATGTCAGCTTCAATCAGATCGTCCGGAATGACCGACCGGCGATTGCGGAATACTGCAGAGGGTTCGAATGGATCGTTCTGACTCGACGGCAACAGCCTCATCGAGCAGACATGGGCAAGCAGCCAGAGCACCTTCCCATACTCATTGCGACCTTCCTCCATGGCCGAACGCGCAGCAGCCGAGAATGCCTGCCACATCGCCGAATATCCCTCGCGAGAGGCCTGATCCAGCGCCGACTTCCAGCCGGAGTCGACGAAATCCTGGGCCGATACGATCAGATCAGCGGGAAAGCGTTCGTTACTCATCCGTTCCCCTCCCTATTGAAGCGGTATCGCGCCCCGCGCCTTTCACCCTAGCGCTCGATCCTGCCGCCCGCGATCAGGTCGGCGACTGCGCAAGGAAAAAATGGCCGGGCTCAAGCCTGATATGGGCCGGTAGCGCGCCGTCGGCGAAGAACCAGCAGCCGGTTGATCTTGATGCGGGCGGTGGCTTCCTTGGTCACATCGACATCCATGCGATCGTTATGCGCTTCATCGGCAGCGCGCCATGGACCTGACGCCTCGGGGCGTGCGACCCTTCGTACCCGATGCGAGCGGGAATTTTCCGCCTTGAACAGCCGCGCCGCTTCGATTGGCGATTGTTCCACAATTTTCTGCCGCGAGCGGGACGGACAAAGCCTTTTGGGTTGATTCAGTCCTTTGCAACCCGTGTGCATCCACCTTGACGAAACGCGGACGGATGTTCAGCTTGACCGGATCGGACCGATCGTCGGCATTGGTTATCGTTAGCACGAATATTCATCAGGCCCCACAAAGCGGAGACACCCATGCCCTTTGACGCCGTGATCCTGGCCCGCTTGCAGTTCGCCTTGACCATCAGTTTTCACATCCTGTTTCCCACGCTCACCATCGGCCTGGCGCTGTTCCTGGTGATCCTGGAAGCGCTGTGGCTGCGCACCGGACAGGCGGTCTACATCACGCTGTATCGCTTCTGGGTGAAGATCTTTGCGCTCTCCTTCGGCATGGGCGTGGTGTCCGGGGTGGTCCTTTCCTACCAATTCGGTACCAATTTCGCCCGCTTTTCCGAGGTCGCGGGAAATATCCTGGGACCTTTGCTGGGCTATGAAGTCTTGACCGCCTTTTTCCTCGAGGCCAGCTTTCTCGGCGTCATGCTCTTTGGCATGAACCGGGTCTCGCCGCGAATTCATTTTCTGGCTACATGCATCGTCGCCCTGGGCACCATGATCTCGGCGTTCTGGATCCTCGCGGCCAGTTCCTGGATGCACACCCCGGCCGGCTATCGCCTGGTGGACGGCATCTTTCATGTGGAAAGCTGGCCGGCGGTGATCTTCAACCCGTCGTTTTTCTATCGCTTCCCGCACATGCTGATGGCTTCCTTTCTGACCACCTCTTTGGTCGTCGCGGGGGTATCGGCCTGGCATCTGCAGCGCATCCAGAGCGCTGCACTGGCGCGGCCCGCCTTCGCCATCGCCACGCTGGCGCTGGCGATCCTGGCGCCGCTACAGATCGTGATGGGCGATCTGCACGGCTTACAGGTCCAGCGCCATCAACCCATGAAAATCGCCGCCATGGAGGGGTTGTGGGAAACCACCGCCGGCGCGCCGCTGCTGGTGTTCGCCTGGCCCGACATGGCGGCCGAGCGCAACCACTTCGAGATCGCGATCCCGAAGCTGGCCAGCCTGATCCTCCAGCACGATTCGGAGGGAACCGTCCTGGGCCTGAAGGAGGTCGCGCCCGCCGATCGACCGCTGGTGCCGCTGGTGTTTTTCAGCTTCCGCATCATGGTGGGACTGGGCTTCTGGTTCCTGTTTCTGGGCGTGGTGGGATTGCTGCTGCGCTGGCGCGGCACGCTCTTCAGCAACCGGCCCTACGCCCTGCTCTGCATGGCCAGCGCGCCGCTGGGCTTCGTCGCCACCCTGGCCGGCTGGATCGTGACGGAAACCGGGCGCCAGCCGTGGATCGTGCAGGGCCTGATGCGCACCTCGGAGGCCGTCTCGGCGGTGCCCGCTCGCGCCATCCTGACCACGCTGTCGCTGTTCGTCGCAGTCTATGGAACCCTGTTGCTGGCCTATCTCTATTACCTGTCCAAACTCATTCGCCAGGGTCCTGACGTTGCCGCCACGCAGCCGGACCACGACGAGCCCACCCGCACCGCCTGGATGTAACGAGGAGACGCTGCCGATGGACGCGAGTTTCTGGATTCCGCTGATCTGGGCCGGGGTGCTGTGCCTGGGGCTGATGCTGTATGTGATTCTGGACGGCTTCGATTTGGGGATCGGCATCCTGTTTCCCTGGGGTCGCACCGACGAGGAACGCGATCTGATGATGAACAGCATCGCGCCCCACTGGGACGGCAACGAAACCTGGCTGGTGCTGGCCGGCGGCGGCTTGTTCGCCGCCTTTCCCAAGGCCTATGGGCTGCTCATGACGGCCCTCTATATCCCCATTCTGTTCATGCTGTTTGCCTTGGTGTTTCGCGGCGTGGCCTTTGAATTCCGCTTCAAGGCCGAGCGCAGCCGGGGCGTATGGGACGTGGCCTTCAATTTGGGCTCGGTGCTGGCGGCATTCTTTCAAGGGACGGTGCTGGGCGCCTTCATCCAGGGATTCCAGGTGACGGACGGGAAGTTCACCGGCAACGTGATGGACTGGCTCACGCCATTCAGTCTGATGACCGGCTTTGCGCTGGTCTGCGGCTATGCCTTGCTGGGGGCTTGCTGGCTGGCCTTGAAGACCGAAGGCGCGTTGCAGCGCTGGGCGTTTCACGCCGGCCAGGTGTTGATGTTCGTGGTGCTGGCCTGGATCGCCATGGTGAGTCTGGCGACGCCGTTGATGTCGGCGGAGGTGGCCGCGCGCTGGTTCAGTTTGCCCAATCTGTTCTGGCTGCTGCCGGTGCCGATCCTGACCAGCATAGTCGGCTTGATGCTGTGGCGGGCACTGCGCCGGCAATCCCCCTGGGCACCTTTCGTGCTCACCATCACGCTGTTCGCGCTGGGCGCCTTCGGTCTGGCGGTAAGTCTGTGGCCCTACATCGTGCCACGCGTCTTCACCCTCTGGGAAACCGCTGCGCCGCCCGCCTCGCAAGGCTTCCTGCTCGTCGGCGCAGTGGCCTTGTTGCCGCTGATCCTGGGCTATACGGCTTACAACTATTGGGTTTTCCGCGGCAAGGTCCACCCCGGCGCCGGGTATCACTGAGGCATCCAGCGCGGGCGATGCGCTTGATCACATCATCTTGGGCGGCGGTTCCGTCGGGCCCCTAGCGCTTGAAGGCAAGCAGCAGCACGCCCAGCGCCACGAGGGCAATCCCGAGCCAATCCCGGTCGGACGGGCGCTCCCCTAGAAACGCATAGGCGAAGATGGCCACGAGGACCAGACTGAACTTGTCGACCGGAGCCACCTTGGCGGCGTCGCCCATCTGGAGTGCCCTGAAGTAGCAAACCCACGACGCGCCGGTAGCGCATGCGGACAGGACAAGAAAGAGCAGGGATTTCGGCGGCAGGTCGAGCGGATTGCTCCACTTCCCCGCGAACCAGACGAAGGGCGCCAGGACAAGGACAATCATCACAGTCCGCAACAGTGTCGCAAAATCCGAATCAACGTCGCGGATGCCAATTTTGGCAAAGATCGCGGTGAGCGCGGCAAAACACGCGGACAATGCGGCCCAGTAGAACCAACCGGTCGACGTCGTCATCGCCTTCGATGCCTCACGCTGGGATAAGCGGGTATGCGTCTACACGCATCCCTGGGATGCGCGAGCGCCAACCTTTGGCGGTGCTCGAACAAGGCTGGCAGCGGCCATCACATCCCCATCAAACGCCGGCGCCGGGTTTCGAACAGCACGACGCCAGCGGCGACAGAGACATTCAGGCTCTCCGCGCCGCCCTGCAAGGGGATGGACACGCGCACATCGCAGCATTCCTGGGTCAGGCGCCGCAAACCGCTGCCCTCGCCGCCCAGCACCCACACCAGCGGTCCGGACAGATCGGCGGTGTACAGGCTTTCAGTTGCCTGGGCTTCGGCACCGAGGATGCGAAACCCCTGATCCGCCAACATCTTCAAGGTTCGCGCCAGGTTGGTGACCTGGAACAAGGGCACCTGTTCCGCCGCGCCCACGGCCACCTTGCGTACCGTGGGTGTAAGTCCCGCAGCCCGGTCCTGGGGCACGATCACCGCTTGCGCGCCAGCCGCCCAGACGGTGCGCAGGCAAGCGCCCAGGTTGTGGGGATCCTGTACGCCATCCAGCACCAGCAACACCGGCGTCGCGCCCCAATCCGCCAACTGCGCCTGCAGATCGGCCTCGCCGAGTCGCGGCGCAGGCAGCGTCCACGCCACCAGGCCTTGATGCCGCAGACCGGGCAGGCGGCTGTCCAGCGCGCGCCGCGGCAGCACCTCCACGGCAATGTTCAGGCGGGCGGCACGCTCCAGCACGGCAGCCACCTGATCCTCGCGACGGCTGTCCTGCACCCAGATTGCCTGAACGCGATCCGCGTCGAAGGTGAGCAGCGCGACGACCGCATGAAGGCCGAAGACGCCCTGGGTTCCCGACGGTCCCGTGTCAGCGGGACCGGCGAAGGACTCAGCTCGCTTCCTTGGCTTTGGCCTTGCGCCGCTTGCGGGGGCGTCGGCGCTTGGTCTTGTCGGCGCCTTCGCCTTCCTTGGGTTTGGGCGCGGCTGGGTCGGGAATGCTGGCGGCTGCTGGGCGCTTGCCGCCACCCCGTCGGGTCGGGGCTTTGGCCGCCCCGTCGCGGTTGCCTTCCGCCGGGGCGAGTTCGAAGTCGATTTTGCGTTCATCTAGATTCACGTTGATCAGGCGAACCCGGATGCGGTCTCCGAGCCGGTAGATGTGGCCGGAACGTTCGCCGCGCAGGCGATGTTGCACCGGATCATGCTGGTAATAGTCATTGGACAGGGAGGTGACATGCACCAACCCCTCGACATACACCTCATCGAGCAGGACGAACAGGCCAAAGCCGGTAACGGCGTTGATGCGTCCATCGAAGACCTCGCCGACCCGCTCCAGCATGAACTCGCATTTGAGCCAGTCCGCCACATCCCGGGTGGCCTCATCCGCACGCCGCTCGGTCAACGAGCACTGCTCGGCGATGCGATCGAGCTGCGCCGGCGTCAGGGGATAGTTTTCGGCTGTTCCGCCCTGAACCACGTGCCGGATACCCCGGTGGACGATCAGGTCGGGGTAACGCCGGATGGGCGAGGTAAAGTGGGTGTAGGCCGCCAGAGACAGGCCGAAATGACCGTCGTTGGAGACCGTGTATTCGGCGCGGCTGAGCGAACGCAGCAGCACCGGCTCGATCAAGTGCCGATCCTCGCGCGCCTCCAGGGCTGTCAGCACCCGGGCGTAATCCTGGGGGCTGGGTTTGTCGCCGCCACCCAGGGACAAGCCAAAGCCCGTCAGGAATGCGCGCAAATCTTCGAGCCGTTCGGAGGACGGTGGCGGATGGACCCGGTAAAGGGCCGGGATGCGATGTTCGCTGAGGAAGCGGGCCGCCGCCACGTTGGCGGCAATCATGCATTCCTCGATCATGCGATGGGCATCATGACGCAGAAACGGCTTGATGGCGGCGATCTTGCGATCCGGCCCGAACTCGATCACCGTCTCGGCGCTGCCGAAATCCAGTGCGCCGCGGCGCTCCCGTGCCTTGCGCAGCACTTGGTAGAGACCATGAAGGTCTTCCAGATGGCCCAGAATGTCTTTCAGCCGTTCCCGCGTCGGGGCGTCCCGATCGATCACGGCCTGGGCAAATTCGTCATAGGTCAGCCGCTGCGCCGAGCGCATCACGCCTTCGAAGAAGCGGAAGCGGCTGATCTCGCCATCGGCGCCGATTTCCAGGGCGCACACCATGCACAGGCGGTCGACCTTGGGGTTGATCGAACACAGGCCATTGGAAAGCACTTCCGGCAGCATGGGTACGACCTGCTGGGGGAAGTAAACCGAGTTGCCGCGCGCGGCCGCCTCCACGTCCAAGGGATCGCCGGGGCGCACGTAATGCCCCACGTCGGCGATGGCCACCAGCAGGCGCCAGCCCTCCCCGGCCGGCTCACAGAACACCGCGTCGTCAAAATCGCGCGCATCGGCGCCATCGACCGTCACCAGTGGGTAGCGCCGCAGATCGACCCGATCACGCTTGTCGGCAGACTCGACCTGGCGGCCATACTTTGCGCAGGCCGCTTCCACTGCTTCCGGCCACACCGAGGGAATGCCGTGGGCACGTATGGCGACCTCGATTTCCATGCCGGGCGCCATGTGCTCGCCCAGCACCTCGCGAATACGACCCAAGGGCGGCCCGCGTTTGCTGGGGGGTTCGACGATATCGACCACCACGATCTGGTTGTCGTGGACCTCGCCCTGCGCGTCGGCCGGAATCATGATCTGATGGGTGATGCGGGGGTTCTCGGGCAGCACGAAGCCCACGCCCTGTTCGCGGTAAAAACGACCCACCACCTGCTGGGTGTTCCGCTCCAGGATCTCGACCACCACCCCTTCGCGGCGGCCGCGACGATCCTCGCCGCTGATCCGCACCAGGACGCGGTCACCGTGGAACAGATCGCGCATCTGCCGCGCGGGCAGGAAGACGTCATCCCCGCCATCGTCCGAGACCAGAAAGCCGAAGCCATCCCGATGGGCGATGACACGCCCCCCCACGAGATGCATGCGGTCCACCAGGCCATAGGCGCCCTTGCGGTTGATCGCCAACTCGCCGTCCCGGACCATCGCGGTGAGCCGCCGCTCCACCCCTTCCAGGGCCTCGGCGCCGGTGATGCCGCCGCGCTCGATGATGTCCTCGCGGGACAGCGGTTCGCCCGCCTCGGTCAGCAATATGCGCAAATATTCCCGGCTTGGCGCGGGCTGGGGATACTTCAACCGCTCCTGCTCGTAGTGGGGATCGCGGGATTGCCAGTCAGCTTCAGCCATTCAGGAGTTCCATGAATAAATTGATTACCTCTAAGGTCGGGCATTTTGCCCGTTGACAACGGCTTTGGGGAGTCTTAAAGTTCGCAGCCCACGGGATTGCAGGACAAAAGCAATTCCGTTGAGCCGAGATGGCGGAATTGGTAGACGCGCTAGTTTCAGGTATTAGTGGGGGAAACCCCGTGGAGGTTCAAGTCCTCTTCTCGGCACCATCTTGATTTCAAAGCAAAAAAGGCTTTCCGTTCCCGGAAAGCCTTTTTTGTATTTACATCGCGAATTGGCATGCAGGCCCCTCAATCCAGGGGATTGCGCAAGATGATGGTCTGTTTGCGATCCGGACCGGTGGAGATCATGTCCACGGGAACATCGACAATCTCCTCGATGCGGCGCAAGTATGCGCGCGCCGCAGCCGGCAGATCATCAATCGTGGGGGCGCCCACGGTGCTCGACCGCCAGCCGGGCATTTCCTCATAGATCGGCTCGCAATCCGCCACCGCCTCCGCGCCGATGGGCAAGGATTCCATCGGCTCGCCGTCGACCCGGTAGCCGACAGCGATGCGGATGGCATCCAGCTCATCAAGGACGTCCAGCTTGGTGATGCACAGCGACGTCAGGCTGTTCATCACCACACTGCGGCGCAGAGCCGGGGCGTCGAACCAGCCACAGCGGCGCGGCCGACCAGTGGTGGATCCGAACTCGTGTCCGCGTCGGGCCAGATAGGCGCCGTTTTCATCCAATAGCTCCGTCGGGAAGGGTCCGGCTCCCACGCGCGTCGTATAGGCCTTGACAACGCCCAGGATGCCATCGAACCAGACAGGGCCAATGCCCGATCCGGTCGCCGCTCCGCCCGCCGTGGTATTGGAAGAGGTGACGTAGGGGTAAGTCCCCAGATCGACGTCGAGCAAGGCGCCCTGCGCGCCTTCGAACAACACGTTACAGCCTTCCCGGCGCAGCCGGTTGAGTTGCTCGGACACATCGATCACGAGCGGCCGGAGGATCTCCGCCGCGGCCAGCAAGGATTCCAACGTCTGTTGGAAATCGACAGTGTCGACGCTGTAATAATGGCGCAGCACGAAATTGTGGTAGTCGAGCAGTTCCCCCAGCTTGGCGGCCAGCCGCTCACGGTGAAACAGGTCCCCTACCCGCACGCCGCGGCGCGCCACCTTGTCTTCATAGGCCGGACCGATGCCGCGGCCGGTGGTGCCAATGGCCAGGATACCGCGCGCCAATTCGCGCGCCCGATCGAGGGCCACATGCGAAGGCAACACCAGCGGGCAAGCTGGGCTGATGCGCAACCGCGCCAGCGCGTCCACGCCTTGGTCGGCCAGCGTCTGGATTTCCTCCAGCAGCGCCGGGGGGGATACCACCACGCCGTTGCCGATGAAGCACTGCACCTGCGGGTGCAGGATGCCGGAAGGAATGAGGTGCAGGACGGTCTTCTTGCCGTCGATGACCAGGGTATGGCCGGCATTGTGCCCGCCCTGGAAACGCACCACTGCCGCGCAGCGCTCGGTGAGCAGATCGACGATCTTGCCCTTGCCTTCGTCGCCCCATTGGGCGCCGATCACGATGACATTCTTGCCCATGATGTCCTTCTATCCAGCCACCCAGCCTGCCGGCCGACCATTGTTCAGGGAGTCCATGCATCCACACGCCATTGCCCGTCGCGCCAGATCAGGCGGCGATCGCAATGCGGCGCGCTCGGCAAGCCATTTTCCTCGCTCAAGGCGCGGATGACCCGCTCGCCTTGATGACGCAATGCGACTACCGCCGCCTCCAGCGCTGGATCCTCGCCGGCGACCGGCGCCCAGATGGCGCACGCAGGCGCGGCGCGTGAGCGACCGGCGTGATACAGGGCGTGCAAATCGGCGCTGAAGCCCGTCGCGGGGCGGGCGCGACCGAATACCTCGCCCACATGATCATACCGGCCGCCGCGCGCCAGGTCCTGGCCACGACCGGACTGGAATGCGGCGAACACCACGCCGGTGTGGTAGTCGTAACCGCGCAGCTCTGCCAGGTCCAGATGCAGCGTGACCTGGGGGTAACGCTGATCGAGGCGCTCGGCCAGACGGGTGAGTTCCGTCAGCGCCGCCTCCACTCCCGCGCCGGCCCCAGCCAGGACAGTGCGCGCCCGCGCCAGCACATCCACCGGACCATTGAGATCCGGCAAGGCCCACAGCCAGCCTGCCACCTGCCGCGACATGGGATGACCCGCCAGAAACACGCGCAACTCCGGCATGGCCTTGCGCTGCAACAGGTCGAACAACATTCGTTCATCCTGGCCCGGCAAACCCGCCTCCTGAACCAGTGCGCGATAGATGCCGACATGCCCCAGATCCAGATGCAAATCATCCAGTCCTGCGCGCAGCAGGGTCTCCAGCATGAGGGCAATCACTTCCAGATCACTTTGCGGGCTGGCGTCCCCAAACAGCTCGGCACCCACCTGCAGGGGGCAACGGGAGCCCCCGCGGCCATCGGACCGGGTATGCAGCACCGGGCCCAGGTAACACAGGCGCCGCGGGCCATCGCCGCGCAGCACTTGGGCGTCGATACGGGCCGCTTGCGGCGTGATGTCCGCCCGCACACCCATCAGGCGGCCACTCAACTGATCGGTGATCTTGAAGGTCTCCAGATCCAGATGCTGGCCCGTGCCCGTCAACAGCGACTCCAGGTATTCAATCAGGGGCGGATCGATGGCATCGTAGCCCCACGACCAGAACAGATCCATGACCGCGCGACCCAGCAAGTCCATCGCCCGCGCATGGGGCGGCAACACCTCTGCGACGGCTTCGGGCAGGAGCCAGCGGTTTTCCATGCTCATGGGCGACTTGCTCCGCTCATCGGGACGCGCGCACGATCAGCCACCCCGTGGCCAGACTGACAAGCCCCAGCAGCCGGACCACCCGGGGCGGCAACAGGCTGAGCTGGTTCAGCCCGCGTTGCCAGAAGCGCGGCGCGGCCATGGGCAAAATGCCTTCCAGCACCAGAACCAGCCCGAATGCGGCAATCAAATCCTCTGGCATGGCAACTCAGCGGGCGGGCGCTGCAACAGGCGGCGTGGGCAATGATTTGAAATAGCGGAAGAACTCGCTGTCCGCGGAGAGCACCATCGTGGTGTCACCACGGCCCAAGGCTTCCCGATAGGCCTGCAGACTGCGGTAGAAGCCATAGAACTCCGGCGCGGTCTGGTGCGCCTTGGCGAATGCTTCCGCCGCCAGCCGGTCACCTTCACCGCGCAAGCGCTCGGCGTCCCGATAGGCCTCCGCCAGCATCACTTCACGCTGGCGCTCCGCTTCCGCACGCACCCCCTCGGCGGCTTCCTCACCTTCGGCCCGCAACTCGCGGGCGGTGCGGGCGCGTTCGGCCTCCATGCGGGCGAACACCGAACTGCTCACTTCGTTGGGCAGATCCATGCGCTTGATACGCACTTCCTTTACCTCAACCCCCAATTCCTGGCTTTGCTGACTGGCCAGCGTGGTCATGGTCTGCACCAGCTGGACGCGATCACCCGATACCGCTTCCTGCACGGTGCGTCGACCGAACTCGCTGCGCAAACCGTCTTTCACGATCTGTTCCAAACGCTGGGCGGCGATGAATTCGTTCCCACCCGTTGCGCGGTAGTAGCGCGCCACATCGTCGATGCGCCATTTGACATAGAAATCGACGATCAGGTTTTTCTTCTCCAGGGTCAGGAAGCGCTCCGGCGCGATATCCAGGGTCTGGAGCCGGCCATCGAAGGTGCGCGCCACATCCAGCAAGGGCAGCTTCAAATGCAATCCAGGCGCCACATCGGCTTCCACCATCTCTCCCAAGCGCACCAGAATGGCCCGTTCACGCAGATCCACCACATAAAAGGCGCTCGATGCCACCAACAGGGCCAGCAGCAGGAACGCGCCGGCCATCATGCCCAATCCCTTCATCGCACTCTCCCCCGGCCACTGCGGTCATAACCGGATTGCTGCTCCTGGACCGAGCCACGCGCCGAGGGTTCTGGCACCACTGGCGGCGCGTCCTCAGGGGGAACGCCAACCCGCGGCGTCGGGGCTTCCTTCAGCCAACGATCCAACGGCAGGTACATCACGTTATTACCATTCCCCGCCTCGACCACCACCTTGGGATTGGCTCCCAGCACACGTTCCATGGTTTCAAGATAGAGCCGGCGCCGGGTGACCTCCGGCGCCTGCCGGTACTCCCCCGCCAGCGCCAGGAAACGATCGGACTCACCCTGCGCTTCGGCCACCCGCCGTTCGCGATAGGCCTGCGCCTCTTCCAGTTGGCGCGCTGAAGCACCACGAGCCCGGGGCAGGATGGCGTTGGCGTAGGCATAGGCTTCGTTGATGATGCGCTGCTTGTCTTCGCGGGCCTTGATGGCATCCTCGAAGGCGGATTGAACCTGTTCGGGCGGCTGAGCGTCCTGCAGGTTGACTGAAGTCACCGCCAGCCCCGTGCCGTAGCTGTCCAGGGTCTTTTGCAACAGATCCTGGGTACGTGCGGCCACTTCGCTGCGGCCCTCGCCCAGCACGAAATCCATCTCGCTGGTGCCGATCACCTCGCGCACCGCGCTGATGGTGGCATCGCGCAGAGTGCCCTCGGGCTCACGCACATTGAAAAGGAAGTGCTGGGCATCGGCGACGCGGTACTGGACCGCCACTTCCACGTTCACGATATTTTCGTCGCGCGTGAGCATCAGCCCCTTGTGGGTGCTGGTGCGGATGCTGTCGACGTTGATTTTCTCAACCCGCTCGATGGGGTAGGGCAGATGCCAGCGGGGGCCTTCAAGGGTGATGCGCTGGAACTGGCCGAAACGCAGCACCACACCGCGCTCGGCGGGATCGATGATGTAAAGTCCGGACAACAACCACAGCACAAGCACGCCCACCCCGGCCAAGCCGAGACCTGCAGCACTGTTACCGCCGCCCCCTCCCCAACTCGGCAGGCGCTGGCGCAATTTACGCAAAACCTCGTCGAGGTCGGGAGGGCCGCCCGGCTTGCGCTTCTGCCCCCCCCAGGGGTCGTGTCCACCCGGTTCATTCCACGCCATGAAAAACCGTCTCCCGCCGTAGATTTGGAAAGCCATTGGCTTCCGATGTGCATGCCCGTGGCATTCTAGGGATGACCCGTCGCAGGGGCAACCGCAGTCCCACCGTCGACAGGCTTGCGAATCATCTCCGCCAGACGATCGGGTGGACCTTCCACCTGCAGCCACCAGCCATCGTCCTCGATGCGTTCGGCGCGTACCGCGCCCGCCGCATACAGGCGTGCTCGAATCCCAGCTTCGGCATGCATCAGGTGCAGCCACTGACATGCGCTGCGCCCCTGGAAATACTGTTGTATAGCGGAGCGTAGTTCTTCCAGGCCCGCGCCGGTATGTGCTGAAAGATGTACCGCCACGGGATCGCCCATCCCATCGCGGCGGATCTCGGCGGGCCATTCAACCAAATCGATCTTGTTGAAAACCATCAAGCGCGAAATCTCATCCGCTTCGATTTGCGCAAGGACTTCGGCAACCGCTCCCTGCTGCAGATCCGCTTCCGGATCACTGGCATCGACCACCTGCAACAGCAGGTCCGCCTGACGGGTTTCCTCCAGCGTGGCACGGAATGCGGCCACCAGCTCGTGAGGCAAATCGCGCACGAAGCCCACTGTATCGACCAGCACCACGCGCAGGGTCCCCAGATCCAGTTGGCGCGCAGTGGGATCCAAGGTTGCGAAAAGCTGGTCGGCGGCATAGGCCCTTGCACCGGCCAGGGCATTGAACAGGGTCGACTTGCCGGCGTTGGTATACCCCACCAGGGCCACCGTCGGCACCGCGCTGCGCTGGCGCAGGGCGCGCCCCTGGGCACGCTGCCGACCCACCCGGACCAGGCGGCGTTCCAATTGATCGACTCGGGCGCGCAGAAGGCGGCGATCGCTTTCGAGCTGAGTTTCACCCGGGCCACGCAAGCCAATACCTCCTTTCTGGCGCTCCAGATGGGACCAACCGCGCACCAGGCGAGTCGCCAAATGGCGCAACTGGGCCAGTTCCACCTGCAGCTTGCCCTCGAAGGAACGCGCACGCTGGGCAAAAATATCCAGGATGAGCCCGGTCCGGTCCAACACTCGGCACTGGATCAGTGCCTCCAGATTGCGCTCCTGGCTGGGCGACAAGGGGTGATTGACCAGCACAAGGCCGGCACCCGCCTCGTGTACCACGGCCCGGATTTCCTCGGCCTTGCCGGTGCCGATGAAGTATTTCGGCTCCGGGCTGGCACGATGCCCCCCCACGCGCGCGACCACCTCAGCGCCGGCCGAGCGGGCCAGCTCCTCGAATTCAGCATGGGAGGCGGCATCGCGCGCGCCAATGTCCAGACTCACCAGCACGCAACGGGGATCGGTTACGGGGCGTTCGAACATGTACGCCCCTTGTAAGAATGGTCACTCAGGATTAGAAATTCCCATCATTTGGGTCGACCACTTCCGGGGCATCCGGATCGCTCAGCTTGACGTTCCGGGATGGCACGATGGTCGAAATGGCATGCTTGTAGACCATCTGGCTGACGGTGTTTTTCAGCAGGACCACGAATTGATCGAATGAATCGATATGGCCCTGCAACTTGATTCCATTGACCAGATAGATCGAAACGGGAATGCGTTCTTTACGCAGGGCATTGAGGAAAGGCTCCTGCAAAGACTGTCCTTTCGCCATGACTTCACTCCAGCATTGTTATTATGGTCGCCTGCCTTTGAGGTCGGGCGGTACCGCAAGTTGAAAAATGATTATCCAAATCGACATTCCGCACACTTTCAGGTGGCTGGAAAAGCATAGCATGATTGCGATTACCCTCGTTTATCCAATTGATGCAGAATGGCCGCAAAATAGTCGACCGACTGCACCCGCACTGACCGATCTTCAGCCGGCAAAGCCATGACACCGGGCAGCGGGCGCAGCGCTGTCAACTGACGCTTGGCAAACTGACGGGTGGCCTGCAACGCCGACTGGAACAGGAGCGCCTCATCCAGCCGCCCTTCCAGACAGGCCCAGACCTGCCGATAGCCCACGGCACGCAAGGCCGGAAGGTCGGCATGCAGATCGCCCCGCGCCTGCAATCGCGCGACTTCCGCCACAAAGCCGGCGGCGAACATGGCCTCCAGCCGCTGGGCGATGCGCTGGTGCAGCCAGGCCCGATCCCCCGGCATCAGCGCCAGCGTCTGGAGCGCGAGTCCCGAGTGAGCCGCGCGCGCCCAGTGGCTGCTGAGCGGGGCGCTGGTGAGTCGCCAAACCTCCAGCGCGCGCTGGATACGCTGGGCATCATGGGGATGGATGCGCGCGCCGGCTACCGGATCGACATCGGCCAGTTCGGCGTGCAAGGCGGGCCAACCGACTTGAGCGGCGCGCGCGGTC
>JBAUIG010000240.1:0-2330 GCA_049682735.1 Candidatus Macondimonas sp.
ACCACTTTGTAAAGCGGCGGTGGTTTGAGTTTGGGCTTGGCGTTTTCAACGACCGCATCGCCGTCGCCCTCACCTGGCCGGTTGGATTCCATCATACGCGCAAAGCCGCCATTGGAAACACAGCCAATACCTCACCCGATTCGTTGCCATTCCGGATCAATCCGGATTTTGAAGTCGGATCCTGATGCCTATTGTGGCGAGGAGGGGCGCGATTGAAAAGGGCGCGAAGCGCCCATGGTCCCGCGGATGGTAAAGCAAGAAAAGCGCCAGGTTAGAAGCGGACCAGGGCGGATCCCCAGGTAAAGCCGCCGCCAAAGGCTTCCAGCAACAAGAGCTGTCCGCGGCGAATGCGGCCATCCCGAACCGCGACATCCAGCGCCAGCGGAATGGAAGCAGAGGAGGTATTGCCATGGCGGTCGACCGTGACCACCACCTGGTCCATCGGCAAGCCGAGGCGGCGCGCAGTGGCCTGGATGATGCGGACATTGGCCTGATGGGGGATCAGCCAGTCCAGTTCTGATTTATCGTGGCCAAAGCGGTGCAGGCACTCCTCCACGCTCTGCCCCAAGGTGGCGACCGCGACCTTGAATACCTCGCTCCCCCGCATGGTCAGATAGGTGCCACCCAGCTTATCGAAATCGCGCCCGACGCCACCGGGAAATTCCAACAGCTCTCGATGACGGCCATCGGCATGAATGAGACTGCCGATGATGCCAGGCTCCGCCGCTGCCTCCAGGATCACGGCGCCCGCGCCATCGCCAAACAATACGCAGGTCCCTCGATCGTTCCAATCCACCAGCTTGGACATCATCTCTGCGCCCACCACCAGCACCCGCCGCGCGTCTCCTGTGCGGATGAACTTGTCGGCGACATTCAGGGCGTAGATGAAACCGCTGCAAGCCGCTTCCAGGGTAAACGCCCCGATGCCGGCAATGCCCAAACGTTCCTGCAGCATGGTGGCGCTATTGGGAAAGAGCTGGTCCGGGGTGGTGGTGCCCATCACGATCAGGTCGAGGTCTTCCGGCGCCAGTCCTGCCATGGCCAGCGCTTGCCGCGCGGCCTGTTCGGCCATCATGCTGACCGTTTCGTCCGGCGCGCTGATATGGCGTTCCACGATCCCCGTGCGCTCGCGAATCCAGGCATCGCTGGTGTCCAGACGGGCTTCCAGGTCGGCATTGGTGAGCAACTGTCGCGGCAGATAGCTTCCTGTCGAGACGATCCGTGAATAAATCGGTGTCACTGTCCTTCTCCATGGGCCCGCGCTTGCAGGGCCGAACCCACCAGATGCGCAATGCGATCGGGCACTGACATCTGGGCAGCGCGCAGCCCCAGGCGTATGGCATTGGCGAAGGCCAGTTCATCCGCGCCGCCATGGCTTTTGATCACGATACCTTGCAGGCCCAGCAGGCTGGCGCCGTTGTAGAGGCGCGGATCCATGCGACGCTTGAGCGCCTTCAGAACCGGAAGCGATATCAGCCCGGCCAGCCTGGTCAAGGGATTACGCCCATATTCCTGACGAATGAACTCACTCAACATATGGGCCAAACCTTCGCTGGCCTTGAGGGCCACATTGCCCACGAAACCGTCGCACACCACGACATCCACCGTGCCGCCGTAGATGTCATTGCCCTCGACAAAACCACAGTAGTTGACCGCGCCGTCCTGTAACAGTCGAGCCGCCTGCTTGACCCGCTCCACCCCCTTGATTTCCTCTACGCCCATATTGAGCAGCCCCACCTTGGGGCGTGCGATATGGTCGACGGCCTGGCACATCACCGATCCCATGACGGCGAACTGATAGAGCTGCTCGGGCGTACAGTCGGCATTGGCGCCCAAATCAAGCACGTAAGTATGGCCGTGCTGGCTGGGAAGCGCCGAGATAATGGCGGGACGGTCGACCCCAGGCAGGGTCTTGAGAACGAAGCGGGCGGTCGCCATGAGCGCACCCGTGTTACCCGCGCTGACCATAACGTCGCATTGACCGGTCTTCACCAGATCGATGGCCACGCGCATGGAGGAGTCTTTCTTGCCGCGCAGCGCCTTGGCCGGGGATTCGTCCATCGCCACCACTTCCGTGGCGGGCTGGATCACCAGCCGCTCGGAAACTCGGGCGCGGCGGCGGGACAGTTCGTTTTCCAGGGCCTCGGCACGACCCACCAGCGTCAGATGCAGGTCATTGTATTCCGCCAAGGCCGACAGGGCTGCCGGAACGACCACGGATGGCCCGAAATCCCCGCCCATGGCATCCAGGGACATATGAACTGTTTTATCCATTCCGCTACGCCAACCCCGGTTTCGCCGGTCCGCCTGAAAGCTGAATATGTGCATTT
>JBAUIG010000241.1:0-4407 GCA_049682735.1 Candidatus Macondimonas sp.
GTTCCAATGCTAAACCCGCGCCAGGTAGCGCTGGCGCGGGTTTTTTCTCTATGGGCTATAGACTTCGGCTATCCAATCAGCCCGCGCCTCCCCGCATGCGGCTATGGTCGTGGAACCTCTTCATTTCTTTTTTCTCGGCTTCCATCTGCTGCATCATTTTCTCCATCATCTGCTGCATTTCCGGCATGTGGTCCTTGCAACCGCCCATCATGTCCGATCCGCCCATCCTGTCGTGCATGGTCTTCATGCCGGCATGCATCTGATCCATGTGCTTCTGCATCAACTCCATGCGCTGATTCGGGTCCTTGGTGTCCTGGATTTGCTGCATGGTCTTTTCCATGTCCTGCATGGGATCGGCGCCCATCTTGGCCTGCTCCGCGTGGACCGGGCTGATGGCGGCCATGACCCCGACGATCAGACCGCAGGCGGCGAATTGGGCAAACTGTTTCCGTTTCATTGAGATCTCCTTGAGAACATTTGTCGGTGGGTAGATGAAATCCACTTGCGTGGGGTCTCGAAAAAGCCCGCTGCCGGCTTTTTCCTTCGGCCCTGACCGGATGAAATCCCCCAGGGCTGGCGCACTGTGGGCATCCTGTCAGCCCTCCGAAGTATTATGCAGCACGCCGGATGTGATCAATCGGCGGCGGACGATCTTGGCCAACTCCAGAACCGTTACTGGCAGCAGGCCTAGCAAGAGGGTCAGACCGCAATCGGCCAGGCTGAGCGCGCCGATCTGGAAAATGTCCTGAGTGGCCGGGATATGGTGGAGGCCGATCTGGATCAGTACCGACAGGCTGACCACGCCCAGCAGACGTAGATTGGTGAACACGCCGACCTCGAAGAACAGCCGGGTTGGGCTGCGCGCGGCGAAGGCTCGGAACAACTCGCCGAACACCAGGGTGGAAAAGGCCAGATTGCGCGCCTCGACAAGATCGCGCATCTGCAGCGCCCAGACGAACACACCCAGGGTCACCGCCGCTTGCAGGACGCCCGTGGCCATGATGGTCATCCACTGAGAGCGCCCCAGCAGGGGTTCGTCGGGCCGGCGCGGCGGCCGTTGCAGGGCGTCCCGGTCGACGGGGTCCATGACCAGGGTCAGCGCCGGCAGGCCGTCGGTGACCAGGTTGATCCACAGCAGATGCAAGGGCAACAAGGGCAGGGGCAGGCCCACCAGGGCCGCGACGAACATCACCATCAGTTCACCGGCATTGCCGGCCAACAGGTAAACCAGCGCCTTGCGAATGTTGTCGTAAATGCCGCGACCTTCCTCCACGGCGGCGACGATGCTGGCGAAATTGTCATCGGTGAGCACCATGTCGGCCGCCTCGCGGGTCACCTCGGTGCCGCCTCGGCCCATGGCGATGCCGATGTGGGCCTCGCGCAGGGCGGGCGCATCATTGACGCCGTCGCCGGTCATGGCAACGATAGCGCCGCCCGCCTTCCAGGCGCGCACGATCTTGAGCTTGTCTTCCGGCGTGGCCCGGGCGTGGACGTACGCCTCGGCGGCCTCGCCGGGGCGCACGATGCCAAGTTCCTGGGCAATGGCCCGGGCGGTGACCGCATGATCGCCGGTGATCATTACCGTGCGGATGCCGGCGCGCTGAGCGGCGGCCACGGCTGCAATGGCTTCGGTGCGGGGCGGGTCAGCGATGCCGATCAGACCCAACAGCGCCAGATCCTGCTCCTCCGGCCCCGGTCCGACGGCCACTGCCAGCACGCGCAAGCCCCGGCCGGCCATGTCTTCGTGGGCCTCGTGGATGCCGTCTGGAATGGTACGGCACAGCGGCAGCAGGCCATCGAAGGCCCCCTTGACATACAGCACCCCGTCCGCGCGCTGGATGGACATGCGCTTGCGCTCGGCGTCGAAGGGGTTGACCGTCATCCGGGGCCGCGCTTGCTCGATCATGGCCCGGTGAATGCCGCGCTGCGCCGCGGCGGCGAGAATGGCGATCTCGGTGGGATCGCCGATGCCGCCGCGCCCATCGGCGGCCAGTTCCGCCTCGCAGTTGGCTGCCGCCGCATCCAGCAGTTGCCGGTGATCCGGCCCCCACAGTTCGCGCACAGTCATCACACCGGTGGTCAGGGTGCCGGTCTTGTCGGTGCAGATCACCGTGGCGCAGCCCAGGGTCTCGATGGCGGGCAGGCGGCGCACCAGGACGTGCCGGCCCGCCATGCGCTGCACACCCAGGGCCAGCGCAATGGTTACCACAGCCGGCAGCCCCTCGGGGACCGCGGCCACCGCCAGCGATATCGCCGCCATGAACACCTCGAAGATCGGCTGACCGCGCCACCAGCCCAGCAGGGCGACCACGGTGACAATGGCCAGACAGAGATAGAGCAGGGTCCGGCTCACCTGCGCCAGGCGTTTTTGCAGCGGAGTGGCCTGCTCCTGCGCCGTGGTCAGCAGATGCGCGATCCGGCCCAACTCCGTGTTCATGCCGGTGGCGAACACCTCGGCCAGGGCACTGCCATTGACCACCGCCGTGCCCGTGAACACGGTGTCCCGCCGTTCCGCCAATGGCGCGTCAGCCGCTACCGGCCGGGTGGACTTTTCCGCCGGCAGGCTCTCGCCGGTGAGCGCCGCCTCGTTGACGGTCAGGGCATGGGCCTCGATGAGCCGGGCATCAGCGGCAACGACGTCGCCCGCCTCCAGGAGCAGGAGATCGCCAGGGACCACCTCCGATGCCGGAATCTCCTGGACACGGCCGTCGCGCCGCACCCGGGCATGCGGGGCGGTCATGGCGCGCAGTGCCAGCAGGGCATTCTCGGCGCGGTATTCCAGGAAGAAGCCAATCAGGCCGTTGATGACGACGATGGCGCCGATGGCGAGCGCGTCCACCCATTCGCCGAGGGCGCCGGAAACGATGCAGGCACCAAGCAGCAGCCCGATGACGGGGCTGTTGAACTGGCCGGCGAGCAGCCGCCAAGGCGAAGGAGGTTGCTCGCGGGCAATCTGGTTGAGGCCAACCGCCGTCAGGCGCAGATCCGCTTCGGCCTGGCTCAACCCATCTGCAGTGGACAAAATGGACCGGGGAGGGGAATTCATCATGGTGTGCGCTCCGGCGCAGCGGCGCTTAGCCGATCCGTTCGTAACTGCCAATGCCGCCAGATGGCGTAGACGGCCGGCAGCACCAGCAGGGTCAGGAACATACAGGCCCACAGGCCACCGACCACCGGCGCCGCCGTACGCGCCGAGAGATCGGCACCGACGCCGGATTCCCACAGTAGCGGCATCAGGCCCAGCACGGTGGTCGCCACGGTCATCAGCATCGGGCGCAGACATTTGGCCGTGCCTTCCACCACGGCCGCGTCCACATCGGCAACGTTCTGTAGCCGACCCTCGGACAAGCGCGCCTGAAAGGCCTGATCGAGATACACCACGACAACGATACCGGTCTGCGCCGCTACGCCCCCCACCGCGATCAACCCCACCCAGGTCGCAGTGGACAGATTGTAATCGAGCAGCGCCAGCAGCCAGACACTGCCGGCCACGGCGAAGGGCAGGCTGAGCAGCACCAGCAAGGTCTGCGCCCAGCCGCCCATCGACAGGTACAGCAGCGCGACGATCAGCACCAGCGTCAACGGCAGCACCACGCGCATCCTTGCCTCCATCTCTGCCATGAACTCATACTGGCCGGTCCATTGCAGCCGATAGCCCGGCGGCAGCGTGAATTGCTCGGACACCAGGCGCTTGGCATCCTTGACCCAGCCGCCCAGGTCGCGCTGGGCGCTGTCGATGTCGGCGAACACATAGCCGACCAGCACGCCGTTCTCGTCCTTGATCATGGGCGGACCGGTGACGACACGGACGTCGGCCAGGGTGCCCAGCGGTACCGCGGCGCCTGGCTGGCGCCAACGCGTCTCCCTCTCGCTGTCGACTGGGGCGCTGCCCATGGCCCCTGCGCTGGCGGCTGCACCCGCTGTACCCCCCATGCCTCCCCCTGAGGCGCCTGTCGTCCCGCCCATGGCGGCTCCACCAGCGCCCATGGCGGAACCGGCGGCACGCATGGCTCCGCCGGCCGGTGGGCTGCTGCCGGCTCCGGACCCGCTGGGCGCGATCTCGGCGATGGGTTCGGGGGTCGGGACCGAAACCAGAATGGCCCGCAAGGCTTCCGGATCGGCCCGATAGTCGGCGGCATAGCGCAAATTGATGGAGTAGCGGGCGCGGCCGGCGATGACGGTGGAGACCGGCATGCCGCCAATGGCCGCTTCCACCCCATCCAGCACATCGCGCACGGTCAGCCCGTAGCGGGCAATGGCTTCCCGGTCCGGCACGATGTCGATGTATTCGCGGCCGGTTTGGCGTTCGGCAAAGGTGCTGCGCGTACCCGGCACCTGCCGCAGCAGCCCCTCCAACGCGACGCTCAGGCGCTCGATCTCGGCCAGATCCTCGCCGAACACCTTGAT
>JBAUIG010000242.1:0-2430 GCA_049682735.1 Candidatus Macondimonas sp.
AAGCGTCTTCTGGACCCATGGCGTGGCGGCGATCTGGATTGCAATACCGCAAAACTCAGCCCTTCCAGGAACATGGGCGCGCCCAGCGCCATCGCGGAATCGCTGCCCGCGAACGATTGCTGGCGTCTGGTAGGCTACAAGTGCGAACTGCTTCACGCTTGGCGGGCGAGCGCCATGGCCCTGCCGACTGAGGGTGAAAGAATTCACGCCAGCGCATCAGCCAGCGGAATGAGGTAAGCAAACGCCTGAATCATCTTGAAACGCTTTATTTTCAAGCCATTCGATGCGCCCACTGTTGCATCCCGGCATTTCATTCGCCCCCTATTGAGACAGACCGATGCCCCATGACGTCAGCCTGATCGCCATTCTTGCCGCCGGCTTCGGCTTGGCACTTTTCTTCGGATATCTCGCAGCGCGAATGCGCATGCCGCCCCTGGTCGGCTATCTGGTCGCTGGAATCGTCATCGGGCCGGCCACCCCCGGATTTGTCGCTGACCTGAGTCTGGCAAGCCAGCTCGCTGAAATCGGCGTGATGCTCTTGATGTTTGGCGTCGGCCTGCATTTTTCATTGCAGGATCTGGCGGCCGTTTGGCGTGTCGCGGTGCCTGGCGCCATTGTCCAGATCGCCGCCGCCGTGGCCATGGGTGCCGGCATTGCCAGTCAATGGGGTTGGGACTTCGGACCCGCGTTGGTGTTCGGGCTGTGCCTATCCGTGGCCAGCACCGTGGTCCTGCTGCGCGCCCTGGAAACGAAGCGTCTGCTGGACTCGATCAATGGGCGCATAGCGGTCGGCTGGCTGCTGGTCGAAGACCTGGTGATGGTGTTGATTCTGGTGCTCTTGCCTGCCGTTGCCGGACTCCTGGGGGGGCATGAGCCCATTACCGGCAGCGCGCTGCAAGACCTCTGGCCCACCGTTGGGCTCACGATAGCCAAAGTCATGCTCTTCATTACGCTGATGTTGGTCGCTGGCCGGCGCGTTTTTCCGCGCATTCTCTGGCTGGTCGCCAATACCGGTTCACGCGAGCTGTTTACCCTGTGCGTGATCGCGGCGGCGGTGGGCGTCGCATTTGGCGCGGCGCAATTATTCGACGTCTCGTTTGCACTCGGCGCATTTTTCGCGGGCATGATGCTGCGCGAATCCGAATTCAGCCATCGCGCCGCGGCAGAATCATTGCCCTTGCGAGACGCATTTGCCGTCCTGTTCTTCGTCTCGGTCGGCATGCTGTTTGATCCGGCCGTGATTCTTGCCGAACCCGCCAAGCTCCTCAGCGTGGCCTTGATCATCATGGTGGGCAAGACCGTGGCGGCGATGGCCTTGGTTCTTGCGTTCCGTTTTCCGCTCAACACTGCCTTGACGGTCGGCGCCAGCTTGGCGCAGATCGGCGAATTCTCATTCATTCTGGCCGGCCTGGGTGTTTCCCTTGGCTTGCTTCCAGTGGCCGGACAGAATCTGATTCTGGGCGGCGCACTGATCTCGATCGCCGCCAATTCGCTGTTGTTTGCCGCCATCGAACCCGTCCAGCAATGGATTCGCAAGAACTCATCGATCGCCCGGCGTCTGGAACAGCGCGCCGGCCCGCTGGCCGAATTGCCGCCCACCACCGATCCCAAGCTGATCAATGGACATATCGTCATCGTCGGGTATGGACGGGTCGGGCGGCGCATAGCCGGCGCCTTGGACCAGCAAGGCATCCCCCATGTGGTGATCGAGCATGGCCGGGACACGGTGCAACAGTTGCGCGATCGTGGGGTCGCCGCGGTATCGGGTGACGCGGCCGAGACCGAAGTGCTTACCCAGGCCCACATCACGAGCGCTTCCATGTTGGTTCTGGTGACCAAGGATACGATAGACGCCGGCAAGATCATTAAAGCCGCCCGCAGGCTCAATCCGACGATCCACACGGTCCTGCGGTCTCACAACGAGGAAGAAGCGAGGCTCTTTGAGCAACAAGGCATGGGCACCGTGTTTATCGGCGAGCAGGAGCTGGCTGAAGGGATGAGCCGCCATATCCTGGCCCGATTCGCAGTTTCAGCTGCTTGAACAGGAATGCCGGGAGCTGGACGCGTGAAACCAACGCCAATCAAGGCCTTGGTCTTTTGATTGCGGCACGTTTTCCCGGCGGCGCCTCGAAACCCGTTTGCAGCGAGCGATTGCTCGCGCCGCACAGGTCGACTCAAGTCCCCCGCTCAAACCAGCAAGGCAGGGAATCATATTTTCACTTGAGTGGACGCCTGGAGCCGGCCCACGTCACCAGCTCGTCATCGATAAAGGCCAATCGGGAGGCGCAATAAATCCCACGGAGCGCCTCGCCAGGTCAACGCCGAGCTGGTCATAAAGGGCATTAATGGGGAATCCAGTACCGAGGACACCGGGACGTGTGATCGCATCAGGACGGAAGGAAAACCGGCCAAATGAACGTTAAGCAGCAC
>JBAUIG010000243.1:0-14940 GCA_049682735.1 Candidatus Macondimonas sp.
GGCATTTTTTTATCCCTGCATGGAGGTCATGCTCTTAAAGAGTATTCACCTGTGCCTTGACGGGAGACTTCAGCTGCTTGATGGCGGTGGTGGGGTCCTTGCCCTGCCACAGGCCATCGCCGAAGAACAGTTTGACAATCAGGTCCAGTTCCCTGCCCGTGGGAATATTGCTCACGCTCCAGCCCACTTGGGGATGGCTACCCTTGAAACGTTCCGGCTCATCAGCGTCATCACCGTTGCTTTCATCCTTGTACAAGCCCTCCAGTTCGGCCTGCACTCCCGGGGTCACGCTGAAAAAGGCGGCAATGTCAAAACCATCGGGATGCGAACCACTTATCCAGTTATCCTTCAGGGTAGCCTTGAGGGGGCCAGCAGCCTTCTTACCCGAAACGAGGGGCTCACTGGTCAGCGCCGAGCGCACCATCGCACCATCCAAGTCGTGAAAGTCGAGCGAGATTTCAATCGCTAGATCACTCAGGGCGGATGCCGCCGAGGGAATGGAGGCCAGAACCGGCACTTCGAAGGAATTGGCCGTGGATATAAAATCAGCCGCGGCGGACAGGAGTTGAATCCCCAGGATAGAGATGGATGCGTCGGCTTCGACGATGCTGCGAACCGGCCCATTCTTAACGGCGATAACCCTGTTTGGCACCATGTTGTTGTTGATTGTGGCCCTGATGAAGCCGAGCTTGGCCTTGACCCGCAGTTTCATGGTGTCGAGAATGTTGCGGTCCTGTTTGAAGGTCTTGACCTTCATGTCGCTCCAGTTGAGCGGCTTGCCAGGATCCATTTGCAGGCTCCAGTTCTCGGCCTTGATCAATCCGGTCTTCTGATCATAGTGGGCATAGACTTTGTCGCTGCGTTGGGCATTGCCCTGCACCACGTAGGCATAGCCCGTGGCGCCACCGTCGGCCAGCTTGATCTCGGAGACCACTTTGCCTGCTGCGGAGAGTGCTTCAGGGCTGGCCTTGGGGCCAGTATCCTTCAGCATGAAGACCAGCTCGTCCTTGCCGTCGAGTTTGCCTTCCGTCCCGTTGATCTTGAGCTTGCCGCCCGGAACGAAGGGAAAGCCGCGTTCATTCATATCGTCGAATTGGAACGGGATCGCGGCCAGCTTGTCGCCAGAGACCGCCATGATGGAGTAGTCGCTGAAAGACTGTCCTTGAAGGGCACTCAACTCGCTACCCTTGATGTTCACCACTTCCATGGCGCGTGCTGCACTCAACTCCCCCTCGGGGGCGGCATGCGCCAAGCCGGAACAGGCCAGGACACCCAGCCCTGCCAAGGCACTACGTGCCCCATATCTGGATTTCTGCATGACGAAATATTCCTCCTCAATCCATTGAAAAAACGATTTGCTTCTTATTTCCGAAAACTAGCTCCCACCTCAACCCCCAACCGGCCTGCCGATGCCTTTTTTATGGCCGGATCATTTGGGTTGGGTTCATTCTAACGAAATAACGCCTCAAACGTCGCTGTTGGCCTTTTCCATCTCCAAGATGGAGGAAACTGCCCGGCGCGACACCAGCCGTCGCCAGGCTTGCGCAGGTTATCATAAGAAAATGCGACTTTTGATCATCGAAGACGACTTGGATCTGGGGGAGACGCTGGCAAGCGCCTTGCGTCACGCCGGGCATAAGGTGGGCTGGGCGCGCTCGGCAGCGGACGCCCAAGTCTTGCTGCGCGATGAGATTTACGACGTGCTCCTGCTGGATCTGGGGCTGCCGGGCGAGGACGGATTGGATTATCTGCGGCGACTGCGCAAGGAGGGATATAAGGAGTCGATCTTGATCCTGACAGCGCGGGATGCCGTGGAGGATCGGGTCCAAGGCCTGGATGCCGGAGGCGATGATTACCTGGTCAAACCGTTTTCAATCGAAGAATTGTCTGCCCGGCTGCGCGCCATGCAGCGTCGTCGACAGGGCCGGCGTCAGGAGCAATTGGTCCATGGCTCACTGATCCTGGATCCAGCCTCGATGCAGGTTACCCAGGACAACCGCCCCATTGACCTAAGTCGGCGTGAATTTGCCTTGCTGCAGGTTTTGCTGACCCACTGCGGACGGGTCATGTCGCGCGCGCGGCTGGAGGAAGCGCTCTATGGTTGGGGGCAGGATATCGAGAGCAATACCATCGAGGTCCACATCCACCATTTGCGGCGCAAGCTGCATCCCAAGCTCATTCGGACCATCCGCGGAGTGGGCTATCTCATCGAACGCATTCCCGCGTGAGGAGCATCCGCCTGCAGTTGCTGGTGGGTTTGCTGGTGGCGATCATGGGATTGGCACTGCTCGAAGCCGCGTGGAGCTATCGCGACACCTACCACGAAACCGAGGAAATCTTCGACGCCCATCTGGCGCAATACGCGCGCATCGTCCATAACCTCTTGGCCAATGACATTCCTGAACCGCCGGCGCTTCCCTTGGTCTGGCCGTTGCTCCCTGAGGCTGATGAGTACGGTCATCGCTATGAACGCAAGCTCAATTTCCAGGTCTGGCGTGGGGAGAGTTTGCTGGCCTATTCCGCAGCGGCGCCGCCGGATCGTTCTTACGCCCCCTTGAGCCCCGGGTATAGCACGATCCGCCTGGGATCCGATGCATGGCGCGTATTCAATCTACCGGATCCGGATCACGGCCTGATGATCCAGGTTGCGGAGCGGGGGGATGTGCGGGGTGAGATGGCCGAACTGATTGCCCGGCGCACCCTCGGCAAGAGTCTGACCCTGATTCCGCTGACGGCCTTGCTCATCGTCTGGCTGGTGGGACGGGGGCTCACGCCGCTCAGTGCCCTGGACCGGGAGATTGCCGGGCGCAGCGCCCGTCGGCTGCATCCGTTGTCTCTGGGGGCCTTGCCAACAGAATTGCAGCCCATCGTGGCCACGATCAACAATCTGATGGCACGCCTGGAGCAGGCGCTGGCGCAGGAGCGGCGTTTTACCAGTGATGCGGCCCACGAACTGCGCACACCGCTTGGCCTGATGCGTCTACAGATCGAGGCAATAAACCGCGCGACAACGGCGGCGGAACGCGAGGAGGCCCAAACCCGATTGCTCCGTGGCCTTGACCGGCTGTCGCGCACGGTGACTCAGATGTTGCAACTGGCGCGTCTGGAACAAGCCCCTGGCACCTTGCCGCTGAGCACGCTCGACCTGAAAGCGGCCGTGGTTGCACAGATCGCAGAGTTGGCTCCCATCGCGCTGGGAAAAAACCAGGAACTGGGGCTGGATGGGCCGGATGGCCCTTGTCCCTTGCAAGGTCAGGCCGAAGCATTGGCGGTCATGCTGCGCAATCTGTTGGACAACGCCATCCGCTACACGCCCCAAAGTGGGCGCATCGATGTGTCGATTCAAGCCGACGGGCCGTATTGGCTGTTGGTCATCGAGGACAATGGACCCGGCATTCCCGAGGGCTTGCGCCAGCGGGTCTGGGAACGTTTTTTTCGGCCGCCGGGGCTGGACGAACCGGGCTCGGGCCTGGGGCTGTCCATTGTGCGTCAGGTGCTGGATCTGCATCGCGGCAAAGCATCGCTGGCCACGGGTGCCGATGGGCGGGGACTGCGGGTGGAAATCCGGCTGCCCCGGGCCTGAGCGCCGGGGCAGGGATTGATTCAGGACGTTGAGTAAGGCGAAAGAGCGGTCTGATGGATCAGCAGTGCCTTCAGGGCACGCGGCGCGGTTTTGCTGGCGCCCGATTGCCAGAGGCGGCAGGTCGGGCCATCCGGTTCCCGTCGACGCCTTCACGGCGACTCCCGTGCAAACCTTCCGAACGACCACCGCCGAAATGACGGCCATCGCCGGCAGGACGCGGCGCAGCGGGACGGTGCACGGTCTCGCCGGCCAAAGGTGCCGAACCCGGCTCGAAGCCAGCAATCGCCGCTGCCGGGATGTCGCGCCGCAGCAGGCGCTGGATGTCCCTGAGCAAGGGCCGTTCTTCTGAACTGACCAACGAGATCGCCTCGCCGCTGCTCCCCGCCCGGCCTGTGCGGCCGATGCGATGCACGTAATCCTCCGGCACATTGGGCAGTTCGTGATTGATCACGTAAGGCAATTGGTCGATGTCAATGCCGCGTGCGGCAATGTCGGTCGCCACCAACAGGCGCACCTTGCCGGTCTTGAAGTCGGACAGGGCCTTGGTGCGCGCGCTCTGGGACTTGTTGCCGTGGATGGCGGCGGTATTGATGCCGACATGAGCGAGCTGCTCGGCTAACCGATTGGCGCCATGTTTGGTGCGGGTGAACACCAATACCTGATGCCAGTCGCCGGTGGTCACCAGATGCGCGATCAGCGCCGTCTTGCGCGACTTGTCGACCGGATGCACGCGCTGGGTGATCTGCGCGGCCGTCGTGTTGCGCGGGGCCACTTCCACCGTCGCAGGATTGCGCAGCAGGGTTTCCGCCAGGGCGCGGATCTCCGGGTTGAAGGTGGCCGAAAACAACAGCGTCTGGCGTTGCTTGGGCAGCACGGCGATCAGCCGGCGAATGTCCCGGATGAAGCCCATGTCGAGCATGCGATCGGCCTCGTCCAGCACCAGCATCTCGATGCCGGACAGGTCTACGGTACGCTGCTGCAAATGATCCAGCAGGCGTCCCGGCGTGGCAACGATGAGATCAACGCCGCGCCGCAGTTTCTCGATTTGGGGATAAATCCCCACGCCGCCAAAGATCACCGCTGAGCGCTGGTGAAGATGGCGGCCATAGGCCTGCACCGAATCGGCCACCTGCGCCGCCAGTTCACGGGTCGGCACCAGGATCAGGGCGCGCGGCGGGACGGCCCGTCCGGCCGCCAGTTTTTGCAGGATCGGCAGCACGAATGCCGCAGTTTTTCCGGTGCCGGTCTGCGCCGCTGCGAGCAAGTCGCGACCTTCAAGCACCAGCGGGATGGCCTGCAACTGGATGGGCGTGGGGGTGGTGTAGCCTTCGTCGGATAAGGCGCGCAGCAACTCGGGGGCAAGCCCCAGGGACGTGAAACTCATGAAATGAAGCTCCTGAAGCCGCCCCATCGCAGATTGTGCGATGCCGGTTCAGGAGGCAAGGCGGAAAAGGATTTAAAGCAGGCGCCGAATGGCGTTGCCGGGTTTGACTCTAGAAGCCCAGGAATTGGGCTGTAGGAGGATGCGCAACCGGCGCGCAACGCCAAACCAGCGCGCATCATATCCGATAGGGATGGTTTGCGCCATCCTTGGGTCCCGCATGGCTTCGCATGCGGATGCCAACACTCCGATAGCTCGCTTGTCAGCAATCTGGGGTGATCATTTTTTTGGGCGGGCGAGGGTGAGTTGTCACAGGGCTAGAGAAGATCTTTTTTAATGAGCCTCTGGATGTTGACGTTTCAGTCAACCTCCAGAACCGGATGGGCATTCGCCAGACTGTTCGGCGGATGCCGGGCAAGGTAAGATCGATTGACGTGCCGTTCCACCCCGGTTCTAGACCTGCCTGCCCATCCATCTTCAAGGGAGCCGACCTCATGACCGATATTGCAGCGCTGTTGGGCGATGAAGCCCAATCCCTCCTGACTCACACCTGTCACGGCATTGCCAAAGACCGGCTTGAGCTGCCCGGCTCGGATTTTATCGATCGCGTGTTCGTCGCCAGCGATCGCAGCCCAACGGTGCTGCGCAACTTGCAGACCCTGTTCGACCATGGTCGCCTGGGTGGCACAGGTTATGTCTCCATCCTGCCGGTGGATCAGGGAATCGAGCATTCCGCTGGCGCCTCCTTCGCGCCCAATCCCGATTTTTTCGATCCCCGCGCTATCTGCGAGCTGGCACTGGAGGGCGGATGTAACGCCGTGGCGTCCACCTATGGGGTGCTGGCAATGATGTCGCGCCGCTATGCCCACAAGATTCCCTTCATCATGAAGTTCAACCACAACGAAATCCTGAGCCTGCCGGTCCAGTACGACCAGACTCTCTATGCCAGCGTGGATCAGGCCTTCGACATGGGGGCCATCGGTGTGGGAGCCACGGTGTATTTCGGCGCGCCCGAATCGCGACGGCAGATCCAGGAAGTGAGCGAGGCCTTTGCACGTGCCCATGAGCTGGGCATGGTGACGATCCTCTGGGCCTACACGCGCAACAATGCCTTCAAGCACGAAGGCGTCGATTACCATCTGGCAGCGGATTTGACCGGGCAGGCCAATCACATCGCCTCCACCATCGGCGCGGACATCGTCAAACAGAAGATGGCCGAGAACAACGGCGGCTACAAGGCCATCAAGTTCGGCAAGACCCATGACAAGGTCTATACGGAACTCACCACCGATCATCCCATCGACCTTGCGCGTTACCAGGTGGCCAACTGCTACATGGGCCGTTGCGGGCTGATCAATTCGGGCGGCGAGTCCGGCGCCAACGACTTCGCCCAGGCGGTGCGCACGGCGGTGATCAACAAGCGCGCGGGCGGCATGGGCCTGATTTCCGGGCGCAAGGCATTCCAGCGGCCGTTTGCGGAAGGCGTTTCCCTGCTGGAGACGATCCAGGACGTCTATCTGGACAACAGTGTGACAATCGCCTGACCGTTAGTTTTGCGTCGATGAATAGGGAAGAGGCCGGATTTGTCCGGCCTTTTTTTTATGGGAAACGCCGTTGCGGGGAATGGGGGCATGCCACGGTATCCATTGCGGTTTAACCGGAATGCTTTGCCGGGCGCGATGGTGGGCCAGGATTAATGGATGCCGCTTTGAAATCGTGGCGGCAGGTTGCTTGTTCTGCTCAAGGTTCCAATTGTTCGGCGATCAGTCGGGCTTGACGCTCACGCTCATCCGGCGCACGGGGACCGCGAATAAGCTGGATGGGTTTGGACAAGATCTGGCCGATTAACCCAAACAGGTCGCCGCGCCGACGGGGCAGCACATGGATATGGCAGTGCGGAACGGTCTGGTGAGCGGCGCGCCCTTCGTTGACGGCGAAATGGATGCCATCCGGGGCAAGTGGGCTGCGTCGCAGGGCCTGGGCGATGCGGTTGGCCGTTTCCAATAGGTGCGCCCGCAAGGCAGGGGTCAGGTCCGCAAGATGTTTGCCATGGGTCTTGGGCATCACCAGCACATGGCCCGGTCGCAGGGGAAAGACATCCATCAAGGCCAGGCAGACATCATCCTCGAAGACCCGGCTGGCAGGGAGTTCCCCCGCGACGATGCGGCAGAAGATACAGTTGGGGTCCTGTGGCAGGGTGGTTTGACTCATGATTGGGCCGCGCTTTCCTGAGTATCCAGGGCCACGAGCAGATCGCAGGGAATCTGTCCCAGCAGGCTTTCGCCCACCGAGCCACCCCACCAGCGGGCCAGTGCGCCGCGATGGCGATGACCCACGACAATCAGATCCGCGCCATATTCCCGGGCCACGACGCCGATCCGCTCGACCGGTTCACCGAATTCGATGCGGGTCTGCACCGTCAGACCCAAGGCGACGATGTCCCTGGCCCCTTCTTCCAGTGTCCGGCGCGCCGGCGCCACCAGTGCATCGGTCATTTCCGGGGTCACCACGGTTTCGGCCATCGTGAGACCAGTGGGGATGCCCACCACGGCCAGGAGGCAGACTTCGGCCTGGCATAGCTGGGCCAGCTCCGTCCCCTGATGGAGCACGGCGCGGCCTTCGGGGGAGCCGTTATAGGCGAGCAGGATCCGGTGATACATGGCGCGTCTCCCGGGTTCGGCCCATCAGCCAGGCCGGCCCCATAGCCACAAGGAACAACACAGATACGAGTATAAAACCTTCCCGGTAAGCCAAGGTATTGGCCTGGGCATATATCACCCGCCCCAGAAAGTCCGCCGCATACCCCTGGGCCAGATCGCCAGGGGCGCCGCCGGCTTGGGATAGCTCGGTCATGCGGTCCATGAGCGCCTGAGTCGAAAGGTTGCCACTGGTCTGGGTTGCGGTCATGGCGTCCACCATGAAGGCGGTGCGGCGCTCCATGAACACGGTCAGCACATTCACCCCGAGCGCGCCCCCCAGTTGGCGCAGGAAGTTGACGGTACCGGAACCCTGGGCAATTTTCTGCGGATCCACGGCGCGCAGGGAGCCCGCGGTGAGGGCCGGCATGACCAGCCCCAGGCCGATTCGCCCCAAGGCAATGGCGCAGGCCAGGAAGACAAAAGAGGTGTTGGCGTCCACATCGCGCAGCAACCAGAAGGACAGCGCGAACACGGCCAGTCCGCTCAGTACGGGATAGTGCGGCGGCAGCCGATCGGAAAGCCGTCCCGCCAAGGGGAAGATCACGGCCAGCACCAGGCCGGCGGGCATCAGCAACAGCCCCGAACGCGTTGCGGTAAAGCCCTGGATGGTCTGGACGAAGACCGGGATCAGGTAGGTCGAGCCGAACAAGCCGGCGCCGTAGATGAGGGTGACACCAGCGGCCGCTGCGAACTGAGGGTTGCGGAACAGGCTGAAGTCGAGCAATGGATGGGGGCATCGCCGTTCCCACAACACCAGACCGATCAAGGCGACGAGAGACAGCAGCAGCATCAGTCCGGTTGGCGGTTCGCTCCAGCCCCAGCGTTGTCCATTGGCGAGCGCAGTCAGCAAGGGAAAGAGTGCAAGCACGATCAACACCAGACCGATCCCATCCAGGGGCCGTCGTGGCACATCGCGCTCTGGTCCGGGTAGCAGCACACTGGCCAGCCCCATGCCGATCAGACAAAAGGGCAGGCTCATGAAAAACACATAGCGCCAACTCAGATTGTCCACCAGGATGCCGCCCAGCGTGGGTCCCAGCGCGGGGGCGAGAACGACCCCGATGCCATAGATGCCCATGGCCTGACCGCGCTTGTCAGGCGGGAACACGCTGAAGATCACCATCATGGCCAGGGGCTGGGTGAGGCCTGCGGCGCCGCCTTGCAGGATGCGGGCAAAGATCAAGGTCTGCTCGTTGGGGCTCAGGCCGCCCAGTATGGAGCCCACGGAGAATGTGCCGATCGCGATCAGAAAGGCCCCGCGCTGCCCGAAGCGTCCCACCATCCAGGCGTTGGCCAGCATGGTGGAGGTCATGGCGGCGAGAAATCCCGTGGACATCCATTGCGCCTGGGTGGCGCTGATGCCGAAAGCGCCCATGATGTCGGGGATGGCGACGTTGACGATGGTGGATGACAGCACGGTGGAGATGGTGCCGGTCATGACGGTGAGTGTGGCCAGCCAGCGGTAGGCCGGCCCATAGCGGGCGCTGAGGCGGGTCAGTTCGGAGACTTCAGTGCTCAATGGCGATTTCCACCATCATGCCCGGCCGCAGGCCGCTTTCGGGCTGGTCGAGTTCGACGCGAATGGGCAGGCGCTGGGTGATCTTGGTGAAGTTTCCGCTCGGGTTGGGATTGGGGATGAGCGCGAACTGACTGGTGGCAGCCTGGCCAAGCGCGCTGACATGACCGGTAAATGTCTGGCCGGAATAGGCATCCACGTGGATCTGTACCGGCGCGCCCAGCTTGACGCTGTCGATGCCGGTTTCCTTGACGTTGGCTTCCACCCGTATCGTGCGCGGGTCATGCATCATCAGCAATCGACGGCCAGGTACGGCATATTCCCCCGCATTGACGAAGATCTCATCGATGACGCCCGCGACAGGACTGAACAGGGACAGCTTGCTGAGCTCCAGGCGTTGTTGGGCCAGGGCCGCTTCGGCTTGGGCAATGGACGCGTCCATCTCGCCCAGTTCATGTTCCAGGACATCAATGGATTTTGCTTCTGCCTGGGCCTGCGCCACGCCTGCCTGCGCCACGGCGAGCTGCGCTTCGGCTTCGTGGGTGGCTTCCTCGGCTGCCAGGCGCTGGTTCTTGATCTGATCCCAGCTTTGCACACTGATGACCTGATCAGGAATCAGGGCGTCGGCCCGCTCGGCATTGCGGCGGGCAAGATCCATCCGCGTCTTCTGAGCCGCCAGGCTGGCTTGGGCGCTATGGAGTCGCGAGGCCGCCATGGCATTTTGCGCCGCGACCGCCTCGCGCTGCTGTCCGATACGGGATTGCAAAGTCGCCCGTTCGGCGCGCAGTTTCTCCAGCGCAGCCTGACTCTCGGCCACCGCCACGGTTGCCGTGGCGTCATCCAGCTGGAGCAGCAGTTCGCCGGCAGCCACGACCTGGCCTTCGGTGACATTGAGCGCCACGATGCGACCCGCCCGTTCGCTGCTTACCGTAATCATGTCGGCCGCTACGCGGGCATCGTTGGACTGGGTCAGTGTGAGCTGCCGGTGGATCCAGTGGCCGGTCCACGCCAGCAGAAGAATCGCGGCAAGCAGCGCGACCGCCAGGCGGCCGATGCGACGACGGGGGCGGGATGCGGCGGTAGCGTCTGTCATGGCTGCGGTTTTTCAATGCGTGGGGAATGGCGGGGCTTGGCGGACAACTGGTCGGCATTGGCCAGAATCCTGTCGAGAACGTCTTGAAATTCGGTGATCTGTTGCTGATCCAGGCCGGCCAGCATTTCCCGACGTAACGCGCGGGCGATGGCATCCACCTCGTTCAAGGCAAGGAGACCCTCGGCGGTGAGCAACAGATGCTTGGCGCGCCGGTCTTGGGGGTCGGTGCGGCGTTCCACCAGGCGTCTCGCTTCCAGGTCGTCGAGAATGCGCACCAGGCTTGCGCCTTCGATGCCGATCGACTGGGCCAGAGCAATCTGCGCGATGCCGTCTCCCAAGCGCCGCAAGTGCAGCAGGGCCAGCCAGCGGGCTTGGCTGAGCCCACTGTCCCGCAGGCGTTCATCCAGCAATTGCCGCCAGCGCCGCGCTGATTCAGCCAGTCGCAGCCCAACCTGGTCGTGAAATACGGTCGCAGAGGTCTCGCTCATTTAGTTAAGATACTAATTATTTATTTTGCACTCAATAGGGCGGGGAGCAGCGTGGACGTTCATATGGCATCAAGGCGCTTGACGTGGCACGCCATGCTGTTAGAATCCCGAATCCACGAAAGCGGGAATAGCTCAGTGGTAGAGCACAACCTTGCCAAGGTTGGGGTCGCGAGTTCGAATCTCGTTTCCCGCTCCAGATTTGGATGCGGCCGGCTCCGAAAAGCGCCGGCCGCATTGCATTTATCTTCCTCTGCGGGGATTATGGCTCACTCGAGCAATCCCCTTCGGTTTTCAAGGCTGGGTGGCAGAGTGGTCATGCAGCGGCCTGCAAAGCCGTGTACGTCGGTTCGATTCCGGCCCTAGCCTCCATCCTCTCTCGATTGCCCACGCTTACGCGTTTTCCATGACGAGAAAATGCGCGATTGCTTCCGCGACGGCTTGCGGTTGTTCGTGGTGAATCATGTGGCCGCAGTCGGCCAGACAGATCTCGCGCAGATCCCGAAAGCAGGCGCGATTTTCATCCAGCAGGGTCTGGTTCAATCGCACGAACGGCGAATGCTCTCCCAGCACCCATAGTACCGGGGCCTGGATACGGCGCCAGCAGGCTCGCGCCTCTTCCAGGCGATACAGGATCGGGCTGCGTAGCTTGTGTCGGGGGTCCGCCCGCAAGAGGGGGCCTTCGGCGCTGTCCTTGGCCCATGCATGGGCAATGAAGGCGACACGTTCCGCAGGCAAACGAGGATTGGCTTGCTGCAAGCGCTCCAGGAAGGATGACCAGGCCGCATAGGGACGGTTTTGCCGCGGGGCGGCTTGTTCCCGCAGCCAGGCTTGGTAATTGTGAGGCGCCTGGCTCGCCTGGGAAGGGGGCAAACCCAGTCCTTCCAGGCTCACCAGCCGACTGACCCGTTCGGGGCGGATGCCGGCATAGAGGCTTGCCACATTGCCGCCCATGCTGTGCCCCACCAGCCAGACCGGGATTTCAGGGCTTAGCACGTTCAACAGGGCATCGAGATCAGCCAGGTATTCGGGGAAATAGTAACTTCCCGGGCTCCAAGCGCTTTGTCCGCAGCCACGCCAATCCGGGGCGATCACATCCCAAGAGGGCGGCAGCGCGTCGACCAGAAACTGGAAGGTGGCGCCTGCATCCATCCACCCATGCAGCAAGATGCACAGGGGGCTGCCCTGACCTGGCCAGCGCTGCAGATGGTAGGTAAGCCCGCGAATGTCCAGGGTTTCTGGATTTGGAATTCTTTGAGGCGAATAACATGTCCAATCGCGCGCGTTCATCCCTGCTTCCTGGATTGAGCCATGAGTGAATTCGTGGGGTTTGACCAGGATGGGCATGATATGATCAACGACCCCCCGTCCAATATAAAAAATGGATCGATCATGACCTATTGCCTTGCCATCCGCTGTGATCAGGGACTGGTTTTTGCGTCCGATTCCCGCACCAATGCCGGCGTCGATCACGTCGGAACCTACAGCAAGATGTATATCTTTGAATACCCCGGTGACCGGGTGGTGGTCCTGCTGAGTGCGGGCAACCTGGCGACAACACAGCAAGTGGTCGCCATTCTAAGGCGACATGCACGAGATCCCCAGGCCCCGGAAAGCCTTCTCACCTTCCAGCATTTCGATGAGCTGGTTGGCTATGTCGGGCGGGTCAGTTGCCAGGTGCAGGCCACTTCAGGCGCTACGGCAGGGGCCATGGTAGACACGACTGCCACCTTTATCCTCGGTGGCCAGATCGACAATGAGCGCCCGGATATTTTCCTGCTCTATCCTGAAGGCAATTTCATCAGCTGTTCCGAGCAGATGCCTTTTCTCCAAATCGGCGAGATCAAATACGGCAAGCCCATTCTGGACCGCAACATCCACCGGGGCATTACCCTCGAGGATGCCGCCCGCGCCGCGCTGGTCTCCATCGACTCGACCATGCGCAGCAATATCTCGGTTGGGCCGCCGGTGGAGCTGTTGCTCTATCGCACGGGCGAGCTCCGGGTCTTGCGGCATCAGACATTTGATCTGGATACACCGTTCTATGCAGCGGTTAAAGAGGAATGGCAAAACGCCTTGCGTCGGGCGCTGGATAATCTGCCGCGTTTCGATTGGGAATAACGCCGGGCTTGAGACTCAGCGATCGCCGAGGACTCAGACAGAGAGAGCCCTTGTCTAGCGTGGTTGGTACGCGCTGAGTTCGGGAGAGGGCTGCTCGTAGTTTGCGTGGCTCGTATTGGCAGACAGATCCAGCCGCATCAAGCTGATTGCAAAAAACTCGAACAGCGCTATCGCCCGGCATACCTGTTCGACAAGGCCCGCCATCTGCTCAGTCCTCGATCCCCTGCGCCGGCGAACGCCCCAATTCAGACGAATGGGCAAGGCTGTGGTTGAAACCTGCATCAAGCGGGGATTTCAGGCAAGAAAAAGGCCCGGATGTCATCCGGGCCTTTTTAATATGGTGGAGCGGAGGAGGATCGAACTCCCGACCTCTGCATTGCGAACGCAGCGCTCTCCCAGCTGAGCTACCGCCCCAACAGAACGGCCTACTATAGCCGATCCTGTTGCGTTCGGGTAGCGCTCCCCGCGCCCTCAGGGGGTGGCGCCGTAGCCGGTCAGCTCGACGTAGCCGTGGCCCTGGATGTCGTGGCCGGCCAGCTTGCCGGTGGCCTCGACGGCACCTTCCCAATAGCGCACAGCGAGATTCAGCTCCTGGTCGGGCAGCAGGGGCGTGAGATGCAGGTTGAGCTGGCGGGCGGGAAAACGCAGGGTCCAGCCGCTGGGGTAGCTGATGCCGGAATGGGGGCTGCGCCAACGACCCGTCTCGCTGATTTCGACCGCGCGGGCGTCCAGCGTTTCCGCCTGCCCGTCGGGACTGACCCAGACGCCGTAGTCGAAGGGATTGGGCGTACCATCGCGGCGGCGGATGCGACAGAACATCAGCTCCGAGCCATCCGCGAGCTGCACGCCAAACCAATCCCAGCCGGCGCGCTCTTGTCCTAAGGTGGAGGTACCCCATTCGCGGTCCATCCAGGAATCGCCATTCACCGCGAAGCGCTCGCCGTCCAGCGTCAGCGTGCCGCGTGTCGCCAGCCGGGTGAGGCTGTAGTAGTAGGAGGCATCCCCCGGCGCGGGTCCCTTGCGGCTCAGGCCGGCCGCGCCCTGCAGGACGGGCGGCTTGCGGGCATCGAGTTCCAGCTCTAGGGCAACGGGGCCTTGGGCGGCGCGCAGTGCCAGTGGCGGGGTCGGCAGGCTGGGATCGGCGCCGGGCCGGGCACTCAATGCCCAATCGTCCAGCCAAATACGCAGTGGCGCGGCATGTGCCCCAGCCATGTCCAGCGCCGCCCGGTTGAAACGCTCGAAGGCATGGAAACGGTGGCCTTCAGGGTCGGTGACGGCGAGATGGGCCATGTAGATCTGCCGCGTGGCCCAGGCCGAGCGGCGCGGCGGCAGAGTGGGCGCCAGCGCGACGCGGAAGAAAGTCACTTCATAGCCGAAGCGGCGGCCCTGCGCCGTGCGCAGGTTGCCGGTGATGTACCACCATTCGCTGGCCGTGTCGGGGTGGGGGCCGTGGTCCGCCGGAAACGAGAAAGGCCGCGCGGCGTCGGCCCGCTCATAGCCGCTGGCATCAGCCTCGAAGGCCTGGGTGAGGTCGATCTGTCCACCCTGTGCCAGCGGAGGCGGGCGCGGCGTCCAGCGGGGCAGCGCCCAGGCCAGGAACAGCGCGGCCAGCCCCAAAACAATCAATACTCCGATGTGCCGGCCCATGCCTATTCCTCCCGCAGGGCCAGGGCTGGCGGTGTGCGGCCCATGCGCCACGCCGGGTAGGCGCCCGCCACCAGCGCCGCCAGTACGGCCAGCCCCAAAGCCTGCAGCAACAGGCCGGGGGCGATCTGGAAATCAATGGTCCAGCCAAAGGCGCGCTGATTGACGGCTTCGGTCAGCACCGCCGCGAGCACCAGCCCCACCGGCACGGCGAGCAGTCCTGCCACCGCCCCCATCAGGGCAGTCTGCAGGGTGACCCAGCGCCGCACCTGGCCGGGAGTCATCCCCAAGGCGCGCAACACGGCGCATTCCCGCGTCCGCTCCAGTTGCAGCGCCATCAGGGCGCTGGTCACTCCCGCCAGGCTCACAATCAGGGTAAGCAGGCGCAGCACGCCGGTGACCGCGAAGGTGCGATCGA
>JBAUIG010000244.1:0-7130 GCA_049682735.1 Candidatus Macondimonas sp.
CGCGTTCATGCGGCTCATCCCAGTCGACCGGCCTTGCTGTCGCACCAGTTGGAGCTGAGCCTGTTCGCGCGGCGTCTGGACCGCTGGCAGCGGCAGGGCTTTGAGGCCAGCGCAGCACAACAGACGCTTCCTCCCCTGCGGCGACTGGGAGTCCTGTGGCACACCGCCCGAAGTCATCGCCGTGATATACGGCGCGCCAGCCGCCACTTCATTCAACCCTGATTTCAAGGTTCAGCCCATGACGACCCCCTCCACCGACCCTTTCGATTTGCATGATCGCGTCATCTTGGTCACCGGCGCCAGCAAGGGCATTGGTCGCGCCATCAGTCTCGCGCTGGCGCGGCAGGGTGCCACCGTCATCCTGAGCGGTCGACGGGTTCCGGAACTCGAACAGGTCTACGACGCCATCAAGGCGGCAGGCGCCCCGGAACCGGCCATCGCGCCGCTCAATCTGGAGTCGCTGCACTGGGACGAATGCCAGGGACTCATCGACCAGATTCAGACCACCTTCGGGCGGCTGGACGGTCTGCTGCATAATGCCGCCCACCTGCACGGCCTCACCCCGCTCAGCCATTTCCCCATCGAGGAGTGGTACCGCACCCTGCAGGTCAACCTCAATGCGCCCTTTCTGTTGACGCGCTGCTGTTTGCCGCTGCTGATGGCGTCACGCGATGCCTCGGTGCTGTTCAGCTCGGACAGCACCGGCCGCAAGGGCAAGGCCTATTACGGCGCCTACGGCGTGAGTAAGTTCGCCGTAGAAGGCTTGATGCAGGTGATGGCGGAAGAAACCGAGACCAATACACCGATCCGGGTCAACAGCCTGGATCCCGGCTGGGTCGATACCGCCCTTTACAACCGGATCTACCCCGAACGCGCTCACGCCGACCTGCCCGAGCCCGATGCCATCTGCCGCCCTTATCTGTTTCTGCTGGGGCCGGGAAGCCGCGGCTTGAGCGGTCAGGCCTTCAGCGTCCGTGAGGGAGGCCCCTGGAGCGAATGAGGCTGCATTTGCTGGCGCTGACCCATTGGGTTCGGCGCCGGCATGGGCTATACTCTCGCGCCTTGATCCTGTGCCGGGATGGCGGAACTGGTAGACGCGCCGGACTCAAAATCCGGTTCCCGTGAGGGAGTGCGAGTTCGACTCTCGCTCCCGGCACCACTTTTTGAATCTTGTGGCGCGCTCAACTATATACGGCGCTCCCGAGCCGCCCTACAGCGCGGACTGCACCCCGCAAGCCGGGCATGCCATGACGGCTGCACCCCCGAACATCGACTCATCCCTGCCCTGCCCCGCTGGCACAAATCACGCATATACCGTTCACGGCCCTGGATTCTGACCAAGGAAGGGTGGCGACTTGTGTCCATCCAGTCGGGAAACCAGTGCATTCCACGCTGCCCAGCCAGCCCCGCCAACCAACTGTTGAGGAAGCCGTCACGCGGTTCAATCAGGGTGTGATCGTTCTTTTGGGACTGGCAGTGGTTCGCCCCATGGGCGCGCGGGTACGAGAAGAGATGGCGAGGGATACAGATCAACCACGCAAGGCAAAATCAGCATCATGGAATCGAGAGGCAATCGGACCCGCCCCGCTTGCTGCTGCATGGGGCTAAAATCGGCCCGTATCAGGCGTTTGCAGGGCTGTTTGGAGGTGGCGGAGAGGGAGGGATTCGAACCCTCGGATCCCTTGCGGGATCAACGGTTTTCGAGACCGTCCCATTAAACCGCTCTGGCACCTCTCCGCTGGGGCGGCCATTCTAACGGATCCGCTGCCCCAGACAAAGCGCCGCCGCGTGCGCCCACCAAATCAACAGGATCGACGTATACGCGTCCCCTGCTTGCTGACCGAGCTCTGGGCCTGGGGTGGCCGTCAGCCTGTATATTTAATCCGAGACGATCCACAGCCTGCTATTCGTGTTCCGGGTGGTCACAATGGGCACTTCAGTGATGACAGTAGGGCTGATCGAAGGCATGGCGGAGCGACCGCGCCGTAGCCAAGGTCTTTTCCGGGTACTGAGCGACCATCTGCGCCAACGCAAAGGCTTGGCGATCCTGGGCTATAGCCTGGCAGGGCTGACCAAGTCGCTCTTTCCACTTGCCAATAGCGCCGCCACCGTGTTCAGCGTCCGCTTCCTGGATCGCGTCGGCAAGAGCATCCGGGGCGCCGCGTGACGCTCTGGTGGCAGACCTCACACCGCTCACCATCCGGGGCGCGCGGCCTATGGCCTGCGCAAGGCTTTGGATATCGTCGGCGCCATCGGGGGTCCTCTGCTCGCGCTGGTGCTGATGGGCTTGTCTGCCGGCAGTATCCGGGCCGTGTTTGCAGTGGCCGCCGTGCCTGCGCTGCTGCCAGTGCTGCTGGTCGCTACATGAACCCGCACGCCCCGCCGCCACGGCGCCGACCGTCAATCCGTTGAGGGTGCAGGCCCTGCGCCGCATGCCGAGTGCCTATTGGGCTGTACTCGGCTTCGCCAGTCTGCTAGCCGTGAAAGATCTTCCGATGTGAAGTTCGACACCTCAAAAAATTCCGCTTGGATGTGCTTTCACATTGACGAGAATCCCAGAAGTCGTTGAGATGCATTAACAAAAGCATAAACATGCATGCATTTATTTAATGACTGATTTACAAAGAAGCATTGTTGGAGTAATTTATTTGTCACCACGAGCATTCATTCAAGGGTCGATTGAGTGACCCGGGTAGATGCATCGATGGAGGTCAAGTGCGTAAAAATTCGAGGGGATTTAGCTAAAGAGCGCAGAACGCTGTGCAAGCCCGGGCCCGTCCCGGGCTTTTTCGTTAGGGACGTGGGAAATCGTTTCAGGGTGCGAATACGCCGTCACTTGGCGTCAAGGCGATCCGACAGCCGGATGCGAAACGTTTGGGGTCCCGGCATTTTCAATCTCCAGCAGCAAGTCATGCGCCTGTGCTTGCCAGGGGCCAGAACGCTCCGCCACTGCGCGGGCAATGCGCAGGGCTTCTTCCTGCTGGCCCCGGTCAAGCAGCAGTGCGGCGCGATTGAGTCGCAGGGCCTCGCTCTGGGGATTGTATTGCAGACCTTCATCCAGGACCGCTAACGCGGTAGCGCTTTCGTGATCAGCAATCAAAAGATTCGACCATGCCAACCAGGACAGTTCCTGATCAGGCCATTGCCTGGCGGCCGCCGCATAGGCACTGCGCGCGGCGGCGCGTTGGCCTACCGATTCCAGAGACCAGGCAGCCGACAGATAGCGCCCCGGATCCGGCTCAGCGGGGAGTCGGTCCGGCGGCAGAATCACCTGCGCCCAGCGGCCGCCCCATTCCCAGGTCCGAAGGAAGGTCGCTTCGTTTTGCACCAGGCGCTGGGTGGTCCCGGAACGCAGCACGACCTGTCGCCCCGGCATCCACCCCACCACGACGGCGTAATGCCAACGCGGATAGTGCGGTAATCCCAGATTCTGGAATATCAGGACGGGCAAGCCGTTACGCAACTGAGCCTGAATTTCCTCCGCAGTCTCCAGCGGATAGACGAGCCGGCCGTTCTTGCGGGCAGCAGCGACCATCTCGGGTTGCAGGCTGCCCTGGCGTTCGGGCAGATAGACTGCCGCCACCAGATCGTCGGGGACGCGATCTACGCCGCTGAAGGTCAAGACCTCGGCCAGGGCGGCTGGCCCACATTCATAATCCCGTTGGGGGAAAAACGGCACACGCTCGAGTTCTGCAATGGGCGATGCAGCCGAGTCCGTTCTTGCTTCGCGGGGAGCCGTGGCGCATCCGCCAAGCATGTACACCCACACCAGAAACACCACGAGCCGGCTTTTATTCTGGCTCATGGTGTATGTCTTGGCGAGAAGCCAACCAGAGGCATCGGGTCAAGCCAAGAGCCATCGCGGGACGGTGTAAACCAAGGGCTGCCCCACAGCGATCTCATGGCATCCTAGATGCGACCAAATTGATTAGCGCAAGGAGCGAGTGAACGGGAACACCTTGGTGAAGCCAAGGATATCGGTGATCACCAGCAGTACGAAAATAAACACCAAGGCGCCGATAACCGAGCTTCCGCCCGCTGGAAGCTGGTCCAGATGCTGGTCGATGCGGGCAATTTCGGTATCCGTCAGAGCGGCCACCCGGGCTTGGGCCGCGGCAGGATCAACGCCCAAGCGTACCAGTTGGCGAGCAACGTCCTCGCGGGCAAGAAAGCCCGAAACCCGATCCCGCTCGGCCGATGGGCCCGCAATGCCCGACTGGGAAAACGCCTGCGCCGTGGTGACCGCTTGCGCGGCCTGAGCTGCAGGCACCATCATCGTCATCAGAGAAAATGGGGCCAGAACCCCCCAGATAATCCCCTTTCGCATTGTTCCAACCATGGTGACCTTCTCCTGAAATAATGGATTGATAATCTTCGCACAAAACAAATTAGAAAGCGTCTGTGAATAGCTGTTTCACTCGATGATCATTTGTCGGGCGATTGATCTCTACTTAAACAGCAGACTGGAGGTAGTTGGGATCGCCCAGCTCGTCCATCAGGCGCAATTGGGTTTCCAGCCAATCGATGTGCTCTTCCTCGCTTTCAAGGATGTCTTCAAGCAATTCGCGGCTGATGTAGTCCCCAATGGATTCCATGAAGGCGATCGCTTCCTTGAGGGCGGGATGGGCAATGCGTTCCAGCTCCAAGTCACAGCGCAGGACCTCGCGCACCGATTCGCCAATCATCAGTTTACCGAGGGACTGAAGATTGGGTAGCCCCTCCAGAAAGAGGACACGCGTGACCAGCACATCGGCGTGCTTCATCTCGTCAATGGATTCGGCGTAGATTTTCTTGCCCAGGCTTTCATAGCCCCAGTTCTTGCACATGCGCGCGTGCAGGAAATACTGGTTGATGGCGGTCAGTTCGTTTTCCAGGATGCGATTGAGCCAGTCGATGGCCTGGGGATGACCTTTCATCGGAAGTGCTCCAGCAGAATGTGTCGACCCATATTAATGCAAAGCATGCGCTGTACACATCCAGCGATGCATCAGATCTGATCAACCGACTGAAACACCCACACGGCTCGGAGGCTGGAAAGAGGTGGATGCGGAAAAAGGGGATTCGGGCGTTTTCTGAAGCATCTGATGCACATGGCTGCGGCAACGGCCGCAACCGGTGGCCACTCCCAGTGTCGCCTGCAATGCGGGCAAGGTGGTATGGCCGCAGGCAACAGCCTGCTCCACATCTCGATCAGTCACTGCGCGGCAAAGACAGACATACATGGGAGGTGCCCTCCTTGAGTCCCGAATGAGCGCTGCAGCGCGCCCGGGATTCACTATGCCGCGAATGGGAATCGTTGTCAAATGAGATTTAAACAAAGCGGGCCAAGGCCCCTATGATTCATCCAGCCGGATCAGCCGGCTACGGCCTGGCGCGGCAAGGGCATTGACGTCTGCTCAGCACCCCGCCCCACCGCCAGCATGCGCTCAACGGCAAGGCGGGCACGGGCTGCGATTGCGGGGTCAACCTCAACCGCCGGTGAAAGAGTCTGCAACGCCGCGAGAACCTTGGGCAGGGTGATGCGTTTCATGTGTGGGCACAGATTGCACGGCCGGATGAAATCCACCTTGGGAAACTGAACCGCCACGTTGTCGCTCATGGAGCATTCCGTGACCATGACCACCCGCGCGGCGCCGGATTCTTCGATATGACGCACCATGCCGGTGGTTGAGCCGACATAATCGGCCTCTTCCAGCACATCGGGCGGGCATTCGGGATGGGCGATGATGTGGATGCCGGGATGAAGCCGACGATAATCCCGCAACTGCGCGCCAGTGAATCGCTCATGGACCTCGCACGCACCCTGCCAAAGGATGATCTGGACATCGGTCTGAGAGGCCACCCAACGCCCCAGGTACTGGTCCGGCAAAAAGATCACCCGATCGGTTCCCAGGGATTCCACTACCTCGCGCGCATTGGCCGAGGTGCAGCAGATATCGGAGGCTGCCTTCACCGCCGCAGAGGTATTGACATAGGTCACCACCGGCACGCCGGGATAACGGCGCCGCAGCAATTCGATGTCTGCGGGGGTGATGGAATCGGCCAGCGAGCAGCCGGCCTCGGCGTCGGGAATCAGCACGGTTTTGCCGGGACTGAGGATCTTGGACGTCTCGGCCATGAAATGAACGCCGCACTGGACGATCACCTCGGCCTCGGTGGCCGCCGCATGCTGGGCCAGCCCCAAGGAATCGCCGGTGTAGTCCGCAATGCCGTAGTAAATCTCGGGTGTCTGGTAATTGTGGGCCAGGATGACCGCGTTACGTTCGCGTTTCAGGGCATTGATCGCCGCAATATAAGGCGCATGGACGGCCCACTCAAGCTCCGGCATCACATGCCGCATGCGTGCATAAACCGGCGCCAGGTCCTCGTGCAAGGACGGGGCACCCGCCGGTAATACAGGTTTTTGAATGGGGGTTGTGACGACGTCCATGACGATTTCCTCACGACGGATGCAGCAAGAGGACCCCACTGATCCGCAGTTGGTTTTACAGATGTCCTTATACTAGAGTTGAGTATAAAGGGTGTCAACTGTCACGAAAGCCCCCCGGCAAACCGACCCCAGGCGCCGGTCGCTCGCGCAATACCCGCCTGCGAAACCGAAATAACTGGGCCGGCCGGCCACCGGTGTCATAGGCGAATTCCCCGGTGCTGGCAACCAAGCCCCCTTGCTCCACCAGCCGCCTGAAATTCTGTTTATGCAGGCTCATACCTGTCAGTGCTTCCGCGACCTGTTGCAATCGCCACAGCGTAAAGCGGGGTGGCAACAGCTCGAAGACCACGGGGCGATATTTGATTTTTCCCCGCAAGCGCGCCAAGGCGGTGGCCAGTACCCGGCGGTGGTTGAATGCCATCGACAGACCGGATACCGAATCCACCTGCGCGCCTGCCTCCGGCACCAACGCAGCCTGATAGAGCAATTCGTAGCGCTCCAGCACGCGCTCCGGGACCCAGGGCGCGCCATCAAGGCCGAAATAAATTTCCACCCGTTCCCGTTCCCGCTCGGCCTGCAGGGGATCCTCTAGCGACCGGAGCCAGCCATCCAATCCGGGAAGCAAATAGCGTTCGATCAACTCCGGGCGTCCCGCTCGCCAATCCTCCCAGGGAAAGAAATGATAGACATCCTGCCAACC
>JBAUIG010000245.1:0-3970 GCA_049682735.1 Candidatus Macondimonas sp.
TGGGAAAAGCATGCCGGAAAAAAGGATGGCGGGAACCAGAGTCACCACCATGGTAATCACCACCGCTGCGATCTGAGTCTTGACGAAACTGGATACCACCAGACCGATGCCTGTGGTGGTGAAGGAATAGATAAATGTCGCCAGCAAATAAAATCCAAACGATCCCTTGAATGGCGCTTCAAAATAAAAAACTGCTATTCCCCACAGGAATACCCCATTCACCATGGAAATGCCTGCGTAAGGCATCAATTTCCCAAGCAGGAATTCCGCTCGACTGACGGTTGAGGCATAGATATTGAGAATCGAACCTCTTTCCTTTTCTCGTACCACGCTCACCGCCGTCAACAGTGGCGGTGTCATCATGAGCACCATCATGATCAGCTTGGGAGCCATCGACCAGATGCTTTTGCCGCTCTGGTTGTACAGCATGCGCATCTCGAGGCGCAGATTACCCATCTGCTGGCGCGCCTGATCCGGACTCAACCCGGCCGCACGACTCAAGTAACTTGCAATGAGTTCCTGAGAATAATTGGCATTGATGGCACCGATATATCCACGCGCAATGTTGGCGCGCAACGGAAACTGTCCGTCCAGTAAGGTCTGGACCGAAACGGAACGTCCGGCTGCTAAATTTTGACCGAATTTGGGTGGAATCACGACCACGGCGCGCACGTCGCCACGACCAATCAGCTTTGGAATCTGATGTTCGTCATGCAGATAGCCTTTGAAATCGAAATACCGCGAATCGATCATGCGGTAGGCATAATCGCGACTCTGGGGACTGTGGTCATGATCGACAATGGCCAGCGGAATGTTTTCCACGTCCAGGTTCAGGCCTAGACCGAACACCAACATCAAGGCTGGCGGGACTATAAAAGCCAACACCAGAAACAGACGGTCGCGGGTGATTTCTGCCCATTCCTTGGCGACTACTGCCGTAAAACGTGCCCAATTCATGCTGCCATACCCGCCTTGTGTTCCAAATCCAAGACGTTCTGCACGAATACATTCTCCATCGTGAGTGGCAGACGGCGCATGTCATGAACTTGGATCCCGGCTTTATCGAGCACCTGTCGGATCTGTTCTTTTTCTGCCTGGACATCACGCACCAGCACCTGAACCCGGCGCCCATGCAGCGTAACGTCCTCGAATCCGCCATCACTCAGCACATTCTGAGCACGATAGGGTGTTTCGCAGCGGATCTCCAATAACTGGCCGAAGCGACGTTCGACATCGAGCTTCAGTCCTGCTGGAGAATCGTAGGCCACAACTTTCCCCGCATGCATGAGTGCAATGCGATCGCAATACTCGGCCTCGACCATATAGTGGGTTGTTACCAGCAACCCAACACCTTCTTGTCGAGAAAGTCGGAACAACACATCCCAGAATTCCCGCCGCCCCATTGGATCCACACCGGAAGTAGGCTCATCCAGGAAAAGAATGGGTGGGCGATGGATCAGGGCGCAACCTAAAGCCAAGCGTTGCCGCAATCCCATGGGAAGCGATCCAGCCAGCGAATGTTCCATCCCTTCCAAACCGGCCAGGTCAACGATCCAGCGCAGACGGGGTTCGATTTCCCGCTGAGGTACGGCGTAGATACCAGCGTAGAGCCGGATATTCTCGACCACAGTCAGGTCCTGATAGAGCGAAAAGGCCTGCGACATGTAGCCAATGCGTTTTTTGATTGTTGCGCCGGAATAACGCATGTCGGCACCTGCCACTGAACCCGAGCCCTCAGAGGGACGCAGAATCCCTGTCAGCATTTTTATGACTGTGGTTTTGCCAGCACCGTTGGCCCCCAGCAAGCCAAATATTTCCCCGGGACGCACTTCGAAACTAACATGGTCCACAGCTCGAAACGCGCCAAAGTCACGCACGAGATTGATGGCCTCGATCACAGGGGCGTTGGGATCAAGATGAATGACGCTTCCCTCTGGAGGAGAAGGCAGTTCGCGGATGGCTTGACCTTCACCATTCAGCTCAAGGAGGCTCACATAGACATCTTCCAGTTCTGGCGTATCAGTCTGCACCTCAGTGACCTCAAGTCCCTGAAGGACGTTTCTGATCACATGCTCAGCATCCGCTGTCTGCTCCGGAACAAAAACGCGCAGATAATTCCCCAGAGCAACAACTTGCTCAAAGCTCTGCCTGAGTCGACTCAATGCTTCCAATTGGGGTTGAACCGCCATGGACACCACTGTTCCCGGCGTCAGACGCAGCAATTCTGCAATCTCGCCTTCAGCGAGGATGCGTCCACGATGCATGAGCGCTGCATGGTGGAATCTCGAGGCTTCATCCATGTAGGCGGTGGATACCAGAGCAGAGATTCCTTTTTCTGCCAGCAGCTCGGCCAGAATGGACCAGAAATCACGACGTGAGACAGGGTCCACCCCTGTGGTTGGCTCATCCAAGATGATCAGTTCAGGCTCATGAATCAGCGTACACACCAAGCCTAACTTTTGTTTCATGCCTCCCGAAAGGTTTTTCATGGCCCGGTCGCGAAACTTATCCAATCGGGTCATGCGCAGTAGCTTTTCCTTGCGTTGCGCCAAATCCTCCGTCTTGACAAGACGCAAACGTGCAAAGAAATTAATATTTTCGTCGATCGAAAGATCCGGATATAGGTTCTGTCCTAAACCCTGAGGCATGAATCCAACGCGTAGCTTAATGCGCTCGGCCGAAGACTCCGAATCCAGGCGTTCACCAAAAACATCCACTGTGCCAGCTTCATAACTCATCACACCGGCAACGGTTTTCATCGTGCTGCTTTTGCCAGCACCGTCAGATCCAATCAGACCAAAAAGACTTCCTTTCGGCACATCCAGATCGATTCCCCGAACTGCGTGGACGTCTTTGTAGTTCTTGACCAGTCCGCGAATGCGAACAACCGGTGTCTCATCCATTTTCATTCAGCCCCTTGGCGACGTAAACGGTGAATCAGCGTCTCAACTCACCATTTAGGTGGGGCCCACTCCACATTTTCGTCCCAGCGGATGACTGCGTCGGCCGGCATGCCAGGGGTCAACATGTAATCCGGATTTTCTTCAAAGTAAAGCTTTACGGCATACACCTGTTTGACGCGCTCATCAGGCGTCTGAACTTCCTTGGGCGTAAACTCGGCGCGCGATGCAATGTAATCTACCACCGCCGGGAATGGCCGATCGGGATAAGAGTCCACATAGACCTGCGCCTTCAAGCCACGTCGAATTTTGCCAATCTCATCGCCTGGCACGTAGACTTTGAGATAGAGCCGATCCAGATTCACCAATTCATACATGGGACGGCCAGCCGCCCCCACTTCTCCAGCTTCGACCAAACGTGCAGTGACAATACCCTTGGACGGCGCCTTGACCGTCAAATTTTCCAAGGCGATGGCTGCCTCCTCTCGCATCGCGCGCACCCGATCCAGTTCTGAATCCAGCGCCTTCAGTTCGGTTTCCTTGGCCGCAATCTGTTCTTTCCCCAGCTTGGCACGCTCAAGCTGTTTTTGGGCGCCCATCAACCCGGCCTGGGCCGACCGGATGTCCTTGGTCATGACGGTGTATTGCAGCTGGGCCTGCTCGAGACGTTGTTTGTTGACAGTGCCTGCTTCCGCCAAAACCTTGATGCGTTCAAGATCGCGACTGAATTGGCCTTCGGCGGCCTGGGCCTTCTCGACCGTTGCCTGCATATGATTCACTTGAGCCTGAGCTGCGGCGATTCCCAGTGGCAGCTCTTTCTTGGCGACTGCCAGGGTCTCATTCGCCGCATCCCTGCGGGCTTCAAGGCTGGCGATACCGGCATCCGCCTGACGAAGCTTGGCCTGGATCTCCTCGTCTTCCATCTGGGTGAGCACTTGCCCCACTTCAACCAGATCGCCTTCCTTGGCCAGAATCTCCTTGACCTTGCCTGGATATTTGGCCGCGACCGTGGTGGTGTCCCCCTCGATGCGCCCATTGACCTGCAACAATCCTTCCGGAAGTGGCGCACT
>JBAUIG010000246.1:0-3440 GCA_049682735.1 Candidatus Macondimonas sp.
TGAGCAGAAATGCGGATTGACTAGGGAGCCATTCGCTCCATGGCCTCAACCGTGTTTGGCAACGCCTTCCCAGTAACGGGCTTCCAGATCCTTCTTCGGCAGCTTGCCGGCCAGATTGCGCGGCAACTGATCGACGAAATCGATGATCTTGGGCAGCTTGAAGCCGTACAGACCCACTTCCTTGCAGTGCGCCAGGATCTCGGCCGCATCGGCATACTGGCCTTCCTTCAACTGGATCACCGCCGCCGGCACCTCGCCCAAGTCCTTGTCCGGAGCCCGCACCACCGCCACGTCGGCAACCTTCGGATGGAGCTTGATCGCATGCTCGATCTCGTTGGGGAATAAATTCACCCCGCCGGTAATGATCATTTCCTTCACCCTTGAGGTGAGATAAAGAAAACCATCGGCATCCAGATAACCAATCAGACCATCGTCATACCAGAGCTCGCCATCAATGGGGATAAAACATTCGTCGGTCTTGGACTGCTGCCCCACATATTCCAGGCCGCTGGTCAGCGCCGAACGCACCAGCACCTTGCCTTCCTGACCCGTTGGCGCCCAGCGCTGGGTCTCGGGATCGTAGATACGGCATTGGGCCGCCCGCACCTTGCCAACGCTCTCGTAGCGCTTGGGATCAGCTTGGTAGTCCGCCGGGACCAGTACCGTGATCAATCCGGTTTCGGACGCGCCGTAGTACTCGTAGAACACATCGTTCTTCGCCCCCTGGCTGCGGAACAGGGCATTGATGCCCTGCTTCACCTTCGGCGGACAGGGCGCTGCCGCGCAAACGATGGTGCGCATGCTGGACAGGTTGTATTTGGCCTTGACCTCATCCGGCAGGGCCAGCACCCGTTCCAGCATGGTCGGCGCCACAAAGGTCCAGTTGATGCGCTCGTCCTGGATCAGTTGCAGGAAGCCCTCGGCGGTGAACTTGCGCATCGGCACCACCGTGCCGCCGAAGAAGAACGGCAACACGCCGATCTGCACCCCAGCGTGATAGAGCGGCCCCGGAATCAAGGAGCGCGCATTGCCGGTGATGGGATCGTGGCATTCCCCCAGCCCGTACCAGTCAAACGCGCTGGCCTGCATCAGCGTCAAACGCGTCACCTGTTCCCGGCTCACGCCGCGGCGGGCCTTGTCGGACTCACCGAACATGGCGTCCTGGTTGAGGTTGATGTACTTGGGCGTGCCGGTGGTGCCACCGCTGTAGGGCTTGGACGACATGGCGAAATGGCCCGGCGGCAGGCTGGGTGTGGCGCGTTGAATCAGATCCTCGAAGGATTCAAAGCCCTCGCGCCGTTCCTGGCCTACCAGCAGCACCCGCTCGACCGTGGGCATTTGGTCGCGCACCTTGGCCACCGTGTCGGCAAAGCCCGAGTCCACAACCAGGATCTTGGCATTGGCCCGCTGGACGCAATCCACCAGTTCCTGGGGGCGCAAATGCCAGTTGAGCATGGGCATGGCAGCGCCGGTGAGGGCGCAGGCGAGATTCAGTTCGAACCAGTGGGAGCAGTTGTAGAGCAGTTCTGCGCAGGCATCGCCTTCGCGCACGCCCAGCTGATGCAGGCCATTGGCCAGACGCAGCACCCGGTCCTTGAACTGGGCAAAATTGATGCGCTGATCACCATCGACGATGGCCTCGCGCTGGCCCAGCGTGTCCCACAGCGACAGGAAGAACTGGCGCGGCAGCTCGGCGCGGTTCATGCGGCTGCGCACAATGGTCTTCAGACCGGTGCGAGCCAGGGTGCCGTAACCGATCTGGTGGGTAATGGCGCGCAACGCGCGACGGCTGGGTTCTTCACGTAACAATGCCAAGGTCGACATCGCGATCCTCCATGATGTTCTATTGCAGTCCATCACCGCCGGTAAGCGGCGACCTCCTTCCTGGATCCGAAAGTGTCCCAGCATACCGACCGGTTGGCAAGGCCAGGGCCATGCGCCTGCTGATCGTCAAGCTCTCCTCGATGGGAGATGTAGTCCACGCCCTGCCGGCGCTGAGCGATGCCGCGCGCGCGCGGCCGGGCCTGCGGGTCGACTGGCTGGTGGAGCCCGGGTTTGCGGCCATCCCCGCGCGCCATCCGGCTGTGGACCGGGTCATACCGATCGCGTTACGGCAGTGGCGCAAACGCCCATTGGACCGGGAAACCTGGACCCGGCTGCGCGCGAGCCATGCCACCCTGCGTGTCCGCTCTTATGATCTCATCCTGGATGCCCAGGGGCTCTATAAAAGCGCTCTCCTCGCCCGGCTGGGGAAGGGGCCTGTGGTGGGCCTGTCGCGCAGCGCGGCGCGCGAACCGCTGGCAAGCCTGGCTTACCAGCGACGCATCGACGTGCCACGCCCGCTGCATGCGGTGGAACGGCTGCGTCGTCTGTTCGCCGAAGCCGTGGGCTATCCATTCCCCACATACCCTGCTGATTACGGCCTTGCGAGTCGCGTCCAAGTCGATCCCCGGCTACTGGTGTTCCTGCACGGCACGACCTGGGCCAGCAAGCATTATCCCGAGAGCGCCTGGCGGGCGTTGATCGACCTGGCGGAAGCGCAGCATTACCGGGTGGCGCTCCCCTGGGGTAATGCGCTGGAAAAGGCGCGCGCGGATCGGCTCGCGCAGGCCGGCCGACGGGCACACGTCCTGCCCGCCTTGACGCTGAATGGGCTGATGGATGTGTTGTCCGCTGCTGCTGGGGTCATCACAGTCGACAGCGGTCTGGGACATCTGGCCTGCGCCTTGGGACGGCCGGTAATCGGAATTTATGGCGCCACCGACAGCGCGCGCACCGGATTGAATGGCGGATCCAGCCACAATCTGCGCGCCGATCTCACCTGTTCGCCCTGCATGAAACGTGACTGCCCACAACTAGCCGCCACGGGCACCGACGATCCCCCCTGCTATGCCACGATCCATCCCGAGCGCACATGGTTGCAATTGCAAGTCCTGATGGACCGCACCGCGCCAAGGCAGGGTGGCCGCGCGACCTGAGACGGGAGATTCCTCGGAAACACAGCACACATCAGTCGCAGGGCGCGAACTTCCAGACCATTAGACGCTTGCCCGGTCATGTCACAATTCCCGCACGTCGAAGAGATCAGTCGCCTGGTCGATGCGCAGTACCGGTCCATCTCGGCACAGGGTGTAGCGCCCCTCTTGACGGTGGCTGCAAATGCCCGCTGCGTCAAGCATGTTACGCTCCATCCAGATATGGATACGGTCCTCGGACACACCGCGCTTTTGCAGCGCCAGCACCGCAAAACGCATCATCGCCTCGGGACCGCAGAGAAAAGCCACGGCATCGGCCGGATCGAAGCTGCCGCGCTGCACCAGTTTGGTGACCACCCCCACATGTCCGCGCCAAGCCGGTCCGCCGCGATCCACGATCACCTCCACCACCAGATGGGGCCGGCGCGACCAGGCAATGACATCGTCACGAAACAGTTCGCTCGC
>JBAUIG010000247.1:0-11141 GCA_049682735.1 Candidatus Macondimonas sp.
GCCCGGCAATCAGCGGCCGCGCGCCATGAGCGCAGGGCGGCCAGTCAGTATATCCCGCAGCTTTCAGGTGGTTCAACGCGTGCCGAAGTCATTGCCGGGTGCTGAAGAGCCAGGATCCGGCTGCGCAAGCCCGAGGCGGCGGCATTCGGCGACTGCATAGCGGTCGGTCATGCCGGCAATATGGTCGGCTATGGTGCGCGCCTGACCCCTGATTCCCTCTTGAGAAAGCAAGTTTTGCGCCTTTTTGGCCGTCTCGGCAGGAAGGTCTTCGGGATGGGCCATGAAGTGGGTGAACAAGGCCTGAATGATCCGGCGCGCCTCATCGGTCATGGCCTCCACCTGGGGGTGGCGGTACAGCGCGCGATAGAGGAAACGCTTGAGGGCGAGGTTCTGCGCCGCCATGGCCTCGCTATAGGCGATCAGGGGCGCGGGCTGGGCGCGCACGGCGTCGAGATTGGGAGGCGCGGCGCTCGCCAGTCGGGCGGCGCTGGTTTCGATCAGGTCGCAGACCTGCGCGTTGATCATGCGCCGTACGGTTTCGGCGATGTGTCGGCGCGACGGCAGCGCGCCATAGCGCGCCCTCACGGCGCGATAGGGCGCGGCGAACAAGTCAAGCTGCTGGAGCTGGTCGACGCTGATCAGACCCGACCGCAGCCCATCGTCCACGTCGTGGTTGTTGTAAGCAATTTCGTCGGCCAGGTTGGTGAGCTGGGCTTCCAGGCTCGGTTGCTGGTTGTTCAGGAATCGCGCCGCGACGGAACCCAGTTCTCGCGCATGGGCGATGGCGCAATGCTTGAGGATACCCTCGCGGGTCTCGAAGCACAGGTTGAGACCGTCGAATTCGGCATACCGGGCTTCCAGTGTGTCCACCACCCGCAGCGACTGGCGGTTGTGCTCGAAGCCGCCATAGGGGCGCATGCAGGCGTTGAGTGCATCCTGGCCGGCATGGCCGAAGGGGGTGTGGCCGAGATCGTGGGCGAGCGCGATGGCTTCCGCCAGGTCCTCGTTGAGGCGCAGGGCGCGGGCGATGCTGCGGGCAATCTGGGCCACTTCCAGGGTGTGGGTGAGGCGGGTGCGGTACATGTCGCCGACATGGTTGACGAACACCTGGGTCTTGTATTCCAGTCGACGGAACGCACCACAATGGACGATGCGGTCGCGATCACGCTGGAATTCGGTGCGATAGCGCGGCGCCGGTTCCGGGTGCTGACGTCCATGGCTGTTGCGGCTGTGTCCCGCGTAGGGGGCCAGATGGGCTTCCGGATCGAAGAGATAGGGCTCAAGGGCCACGGGGAAACTGCTCCAGCAGTGCGCGCAGTGGACGCGGGTCGACGTCGGCGCGTAGTTCCCCCTGGCCGATGCCGCGCAGCAGCACCAGGCGCAGTCGACCCGCCTGCACCTTCTTGTCGACGGCCATCAGTTCCACGAATCGGCCCGCATCCAGGCTGGCCGGCGCCTGTATCGGCAGACCGGCGCGCATGAGCAAGGCCTGGATGCGACCGACCTCCGCAGGCGCCAGCTGGCCCAGGCGGGCGGACAGATCGGCCGCCATGAGCATGCCGGTGGCCACTGCCTCGCCATGCAGCCAGGCGCCATAGCCCATGCCGGTCTCGATGGCGTGGCCAAAGGTATGGCCCAGGTTGAGCAGAGCGCGCACCCCGCTTTCCCGTTCATCGGCCGCGACGATGGCGGCCTTGGTGCGGCAGGACACGGCGATGGCATGGGTCAAGGCGCGGGGATTACGGTTCAGCAAGGCGTCCAGGTTTGTTTCCAGCCAGCCGAAAAACGGCGCATCAGCGATCAGGCCGTATTTGATCACTTCCGCCAGGCCCGCCCGCAATTCCCGCTCGGGCAGGCTGCGCAGGGTATCCAGGTCTGCTATCACGCAGCGCGGCTGGTGGAATGCACCGATCATGTTCTTGCCGCGCGGATGGTTGACGCCGGTCTTGCCGCCGACCGAGGAATCCACCTGCGCCAGCAGGGTGGTGGGCATCTGGATGAAGTCAATGCCGCGTTGATAGCAGGCGGCGGCAAAACCCGTGAGGTCGCCGATCACGCCGCCGCCCAGAGCGATGAGGGTGGCGTCCCGTCCACAGCGGGCGGCGAGCAGCGCGTCCCAGATCCGTTCGGCGGTGGCCAAAGTCTTGGTGGTTTCGCCATCGGGCAGGATCAGTGTGTCCGCTCGCCGATCCCCGAGGGCGGCGTGCAGGGGCGCGAGATAGCGTGGCGCCAGCACGGTGTTGGTGACCAGCATGACCTGACCGTTGCCCAGATGAGGCGTCCACAGACCGGATTCGGCGAGCAGCCCGGAACCGATGTGGATGGGGTAACGGCGGGGGCCCAGATCGACGGTGACGGTTTGCATGGCAGCTCGTTGGGTGGGCGGCTTCAGGCGGTTTCGGCATTCGCCGCAGACGCGGCGGGCGGGCGCAGGCGCTCGGCCAGCCGACTGGCCACATGACGCGGCTGCTGGCCATCCGTGTCCACCACCCAGTCGGCGATTTCCCGATAGAGCGGGTCGCGCACGGCGAGCAGGGCGTGCAGCCGGGCTTCCCGATCCGGGGTCTTCAGCAGCGGACGATGATGGCTGTGGCGGGTGCGGCGCAATTGCTCGGGCACCGAGGTGGCGAGGTAGATTACTAGCCCGCGTTGCTGCAGGGCCTGGCGGTTCTCGGCGAGCAGGACGGCCCCGCCGCCCGTGGCCAATACCACGCGCGGCGTTTTGGTGAGGTCCGCCACCACGGCCGCTTCCCGGCGCCGGAAACCGGCTTCGCCTTCGCGTTCGAAGATGTAGGCGATGTCGACGCCGGTGCGGGCCTCGACTTCGTGATCGGTATCGACGAAGTGGTAGCCCAGCAGATGCGCAAGGCGCTGACCCACTGTGGTCTTGCCTGCTCCCATGGGCCCAATGAGAAAGATACGCTCGGGCAAACCGTCCATGGGCGCCAGTATACCCAGGGGATGGGAGGGCAGTCAGCCCGGCCTCCGTCGCCCCGACGGTTTCAGGGCGTCAGGGCCAGACCTTCCTGCACGATCTTGGGGGTGATGAAGATCAGCAATTCACGCTTGGTGCTCGATTTGCTGTTTTGCCGGAACAGGGCGCCGAGCAACGGGATATCGCCCAGCAAGGGGACCTTGTTCACCGTGTCACTGCTTTCCTGCTCATACACGCCACCCAGAACGATGGTTTCGCCATTGCTGACCAGCACTTGGGTGTTGAGTTCACGCTTGTCGATGCTGGGCACAAAGCCCCCGGAGCCGGTGGGCACCAATTGCCCCACGTTATCTCGCGTCACTTTGAGATCCATGATCACCCGGTTATCCGGTGTGATCTGGGGCGTCACTTCCAGGGAAAGTACGGCTTCCTTGAAGGCGATGGAGGTGCCGCCAGAGGAGCCGCCAGCGGATTGCTGGTAGGGAATCTCCACGCCCTGACGGATGGAGGCGGTTTTTTGGTTTGCCGTGAGTACGCGTGGATTGGATAGGATCTCTCCCTTGCCTTCCGCCTGCAGGGCGGAAAGCTCCAGATCAACCAGGAAATCCTCACCCAGGATGGCCAGCGCGATGGAGGCCGGGAGACCGCCGGCAGGCAAGGCAGGCAGGTTGACGTTGAGCCGTTGCGGGAAGCCGCCCTCGCCGGTGGGTATCTCCGTCGGAAAGACCGTGCCATTTTCGATCCGGCTGTCCAGGGATCCGGCAACGCTGGTGTCGGTGCCACCCAGGGTTCCGCTCATTACATTCAGACCGCGTTGCTTGTCGAAAGAATCGATTCCCGTGAAACCGAAGCGGGCGCCCAGATCACGGCTGAAATCATCGCTCGCAACCACGATGCGTGCCTCGATCAGCACCTGGGTGACCGCCACATCGAGCTTGGCGACCAGCGCCCGGATTTCGGCGAGGCGACTGCCGGTTTCCATCACCAGCAGGGTGTTGGTGCGTTCATCCACCGAGACCTGGCCCTGGGGGGACAGCAGGTTGCGCCCCTCGCTCTTGAGCAGGGCAGCGAGGTCCTTGGCCTTGGCGTAATTGATCTGGATGAACTCGGAGCGCATCGGCGCGGCCTGTTCGGTCTTGCGTTGCTGGTCCTGGAAGGCGGCGATTTCGGTCGCCGGCGCTACCATCAGCGTGTCGCCGATTTCACGCAGAGCCAAGCCCCGGCTTTGCATGATGATCTCCAGGGCCTGATCCCAAGGGACATTCTGCAGACGCAGGGCCATGGTGCCGCTGATGCTGTCAGACAGCACCATATTCTTGCCGGAAACATCCGCCAGGATCTGCAGGAGCGCTCGGGTTTCCACGTTCTGGAAATTGAGGCTCACCGGTTGTCCGCCGCCGAAGCGGCCGATCGCGCTTCCGGGTTGATCCCGCCGGGCAGGGGTTCGGAAAGCGACCGTGAGCAGGCCATCGGTCTGGTAGGCCATGGCCTCGGCATCCTGCGCGGCGCGGATGGTGAGCACGGCATCGTTGCCCACCTGGCGCGCCTCGATAGTGTGGACCGGGGTGGCGAAGTCTTTCACATCCAGGCGTTGACGCAGGGATTCCGGCAGTCGCGCGCGGCTGAGCGTGACCACGGTGTCTTCACCGCGCTGGGTCATGTCCATGGCAGTCTTGGGATCATTCAACTGGATCATGATGCGGCCGTCTCCCTGTTCACCGCGTCGAAAGTCCAGACTTTGGATGCTCGGAGCCATTGATGAAACGGTCGCATCTCCCTGTGGTGAGGGTGGTAGAGCGGCCATGGCGCCGGGCATCACGCGATTATCCAAGGTGACCAGGATACGGTTGCCATCCACCCTGAGCTGGTATTGCGGCAGGTCGGTCAGTTCAATGACCACGCGGGTGCGCCCGCCCGCCTCGACCACTTGAACGGCCTGCGTCAGGCCGATCCCCACGGGATGGCTGCGCCGCGCAGTGTGATTAGCAACCTGCGGCAGGTCCAGCGCAATCCGACTGGGGGTGCGGGTAGTAAAAACCCCCGGTTGGGGCGCTGGCCCGGACAGGGTCAGGGCGATCTCGAGTTGATCTGTGCCGCGCCGGCTGGATTCAATGCGCTCCAGCGCCAGTTCGGCCTGTGCCGGTGTGGCGAGGGCGGCCCACAGCAGGCAGAAGAACAGCATCTCCAGCCAACGGGTCAGTGATACAGGGGCTTTCATGGTCATGGTCTCCGGGGCCCTTGCGCAGGGCGTATTGACTGCCAATCAGGCAGGGTCCGATTTTTTATTCGCTCTGGGCGATCCAGGCGTCCCGTTGCATCCACCCGCCCAGGCCATCCGGGACGATTTCCTTTATGTCCACTCTGCGCTCGGAAATAGCGGTCACACGTCCACTATTGCGGCCCAGGTGCTGCCCTACCGCGACGCGGTGGACAATGCCATCGGCGGACCGCACCAAGGCCCAGCGTTTCTCGCCATAGCCGAGCACGCCCAGCAGATTGAGGGCGTCCAGAGGGAACTCTTCCAGTGGCTCCCTCCTGCGATGCAGGTCTGGGGCAAGGCCATTGTTTGGCTTCAGGCGCGCGATTTCCGTTTCGGCATTGTCGAAGGGGCTGCGGCGCCCTGAGCCCACATAGGTAAAGCGTTCGTAGGGGCGCATCTGAGGAACTATCTCGATATCCGTGGATTTGCGAGCCTTGACCTCGGCGAAATAGCTATCCAGATCCGAGTTATCCTTGCTGCAGCCCGCCAGGGCGGCGAGCAGGACCATGCCGATCCAGCGGCCACGCCGTTGGGTACGCGTTCCCTGGGCGCAGAGGCGTCCATCGACTGTGTGATGGCTCATGGGGTGGCTCCCGGTTTGGTACCCACGACGGATCCCTGGACCTGGGGTTCTTCCAGGTAACGGTAGGTCATGGCCGTGGCGTCCATCACCAGTTGATCCGTTCCCATCTTGGCGTTACTCAGGCTGATGTTGCTGAGGGTGACAATGCGTGGCAGGGCGGCCAATCCGCTGGCGAAATCGCCCATCTGGTGATAGGTGCCGGTCAGGCGAATGCGAATCGGCGCTTCGGCATAGAATTCCAGGGGCCGTTCTGCCTCAGGCTTGAAGATTTGTTCTTCCAGTCCCGTGCCGACCCGTGTCTGGGAGATGTCCTGCAGCAGGTTGGCCATTTCCGTCTGGCTGGGCAGTTGCCGCAGCATGGTGGCGAAGCGCTCCTGCATCTCCCGCAACTGGATTTTATAGGCGTCGAGATTTGCCACTTGGCGCTGCTTGGCTTCAAAGCTCAGGCGCAATTCGGGTTCGCGGTTTTGAGCGGCCTTCAGCGCGGTGATCTGGGGCTGGATCTGGAACCAATACCCCAGCCCACCCAGCAGCAGCATCAGCAGCACCAAGGCCAGATTGCGGATCGATACGGGCCAGCTGCCCGGATTGTTCGGATCGAGATTGCGCAGATCGGCCTGTAGCCTGGACAAGGCGGACATGTCGAGTTTCATGATTTGACCTCCGCCTCCGCGTTTGGACGGGTGAGCTGGACCCGCAGTGAAAATTGGGCAAAACGTCCGTTCTTGCCCTCTTTGGTTTCGATCACCACCAGTTGGGGATCCTGGAACCAGGACGATGCGTCGAGGTTTTTCATGTAGCTGGAAACGCGCGCGTTGGACTGGGCTTGTCCGTCCAGTGTGATCTGCGCGGCCTCCTGGCGCATTGCGGTAATCGTCACGCCATCGGGAAGAGTGGTGATGAGTTCATCGAACAGATGGACGCTGGTGGTGCGCTGATCCTGCAATTGTTCGATGACCCGCATCCGCTCAATCAGGTTTTGCCGGGTTTTCTGCAAATCCCGGATTTCAGCGATCTGGATGTCGAGTGCTTTGTTTTCTTGTTCAATGCGGGTGTTGCGGGCATTTTGGCGATCGATGTGGGTCTGCACATAGGAATTCGCCAGGAACACCCCGCCGAGGACGACGATCGCTGCGCCAATCATGCTGATCAGAAACTGACGCTGCCGTTCCTTGCGCTGCTGTTCCCGCCAGGGGAGAAGATTGATGTGGTGGGTCATCAGTCGAAACTCCGCATAGCCAGCCCGCACGCCGTCATCAGGGCCGGGGCATCCAGCTTGAGTTGCCTGGGGCGGGCCCGGGGCAGGATTTTCATCCCCGCGAAAGGGTCGGCGATGCGGGTGGCAACTTCCAGGTGTTCTTCGACTGCCTGGTCAAGACCCGGAATGCTGGCACATCCACCTGCCAGAACGATCTGTCCGATCTTCTCAATGCGGCTATTGGAGGAAAAAAAGAACTGCAGGGCACGTTCCACATGGCTGATCACATCCTGCATGAAAGGCTTGAGCACTTCATCGCCGTAACTGTCCGGCAGTCCGCCGCGGCGTTTGGCTTTGCCGGCTTCCTCATAGGACAGGCCGTAATGGGCCATGATTTCCTCGGTCAGCTGCTTGCCCCCGAAGGCCTGATCACGCGTGTAGACGATGTTGCCGTCCTGCATGATGTTGAGGGTGGTGGTGGTGGCGCCAATATCGACCACGGCCACTCCCTGCTCGGGATTCTTGAGCTTGAATTGTTCGCCGATGAGGACACAGGCGTTTTCGAGGGCATTGGATTCAATGTCGACGATTTTGCAGGTGAGTCCTGCGAGATGGACTGCAGCGACGCGATTGTCGATGGTTTCGTTGCGGCAGGCGGCCAGCAGTATCGAGACAGCGTGGTCTTCTTCCGCGGAGGGACCGAGAACCTCGAAATCCATGCCCACTTCGTCCAGGGGGTAGGGGATGTATTGATCGGCTTCCAGGCGAATTTGCTGTTCCAGCTCGCGTTCGGAGAGATCCGCCGGCATGGCAATGATTTTGGAGATGACTGTTGCGCCGCCCACCGCAATAACAACTTCACGCGTGCGCGTCCCCGATTGTTTGATGGCCTTGCGGATGGCTTGACCCACGGCCTCCGGATCGGTGACCTGTTTATCAGTCACCGAATCGGGTGATAGCCCCACAGCGGCATAGCTGATCACCTGTGGGTGCTGGCGGTCCCCCCCCAGTTCGATCAACTTGACCGCAGTGGAGCTGATGTCCAGTCCCAGCAGGGGCTTGATGCGACGCTTGAACAACACGTTATTCCTTCCCCAGCCCTGGCTGTGATGAATATTGCGGATGGAAGCACTGTTTCCGGCCGGAAAATGGAAAACGGCCCGGTTTGCTTTCTCCGTCGGTAATCCAGATCGGCCGTTGGTGCGTCAACTTGACGCGCGATGGCTTGTCAGGTTCGACGATGGGCCGCGTATAATGCTCTCCGGCGATACGCCCGCTGGTTTTATCGGCTGTGTGAACCATGCCTTTATGGATCAGGCTTTTCGGCTTGCTGGCGGGAGCCATGCTGGCTGCAGTGACAGTTCTGGTTGCGATCGTGCTGGCGTTCTACCTGCATCTCGAACCCCAGCTTCCCTCCGTTCAGGCCCTGCGCGATTTTCAATTCGAGGTCCCCTTGCGCATCTACACCCAGGATCGGGTACTGATGGGTGAATTCGGGGATCAGCGCCGGGAACCGATTACGTTTGACCAATTTCCGCCGCTGCTCATCAAGGCGGTGCTGGCCGCCGAAGATGATCGATTCTTCGAGCATCCCGGCGTGGACTACCAAGGCTTGTTGCGGGCCGTGGCGCGGCTGGTCCTGACCGGTGAAAAAGAGCAGGGCGGCAGCACCATCACCATGCAGGTGGCGCGCAACTTTTTCCTGAGCCCCGAAAAGACCTACCAGCGCAAACTCACCGAAATCCTGCTGGCGTTCCGGATAGAGCACGAACTGGGCAAGGAAGACATCCTGGCCCTGTACCTCAACAAGATTTATCTCGGCCAGCGTGCTTATGGCATGGAAGCCGCCTCGCGCGTGTATTACGGCAAAAGCGTCTGGGAGCTGTCGTTGCCCGAATGGGCAACCTTGGCCGGCCTGCCCAAGGCGCCCTCGAAGATCAACCCCGTCGCCAATCCCGCTGCTGCCCTGGCGCGCCGGGACTATGTGCTGCGTCGCATGCACCACCTGGGCTGGATATCTACGGAACAGCTTGAGGCGGGCTTGTCCGAACCGAATACCGCGACGCTGCATGGCCCCGCGATTGGCCTGAATGCGCCTTATCTGGCCGAAATGGTGCGTCAGGATCTGCAGGCGCGATTGGGCGGCGAGATTTATCGGGCGGGACTAACGGTCTACACCACCATAGACAGCCATTTGCAACAGGCAGCCGAAGTGGCGCTGCGTCAAGGCCTGCTGGACTATGACCAGCGCCATGGCTATCGCGGTCCGGAGGCTCATTGGCCCATCGGTGAGGGTAGCGATGGGCTGAGGCGGCGCTTAAGCGAAATCCCCCAAGTGGGTGGTTTGCAACCGGCCGTGGTGTTGGCTGTTGACAAGCGGAATGCCCGTATTCAGGTAGCTGGCGTGGGCCCCGTTGACCTGGACTGGGAAGGGATGCGCTGGGCACGGCAGGGATCGTCGACGCGTGCGCATGAGGGGCTAAAGCCTGGCGATGTGATTCGAGTGCGGCAACAGGGCGATCGCTGGGTCCTGACGCAGGTACCGAAGGTCCAGGGCGCATTGGTCAGCATCAGCCCCCGTGATGGTCGCATCCTCTCCCTGGTTGGTGGCTTTGATTTCGTCCAGAGCCCCTTCAACCGCGCCATCCAGGCACGCCGCCAGCCCGGTTCGAGTTTCAAGCCCTTCCTGTATGCGGCGGCCTTCGACAAGGGCTATACCCCGGCCTCGATCATCAACGATGCGCCTGTGGAATATACCCAGGGGGTCAATGGCGAGGTCTGGCGCCCCGAAAATTATTCGAGCCGATTTTACGGACCCACGCCCTTGCGCGAGGGATTGGTTCATTCCCGCAACCTGGTCTCGGTGCGATTGTTGCAGGAAATGAGCGTGGGCTATGGGGTGCGCTATGTGGAGCGCTTCGGCTTTCCCATGCAGCATATTCCGCCTGATCTGTCGCTCTCCCTGGGTACGGCGGAGTTGACGCCGTTGGAAATGGCCCGCGGCTATGGCGTCTTTGCCAGTGGTGGTTATCTGCTGACGCCCTACCTGATTGCCCGGGTGGAAGACCATGACGGGCGCCTGCTCTACGCGCGCACGCCGGAGTTGGCCTGTGAGGATTGTGGGAATGCCACATCACGCGTGCAACCGCCGCAAGGACCCGATTGGCTGGCCGATCACCCGCCGATTGCCTTGGGGGGCGCTGATTTTGTCCCCGAGCCGGTGCGGAGTGCACCCCGGGTGATGGATGGACGCACTGCGTATCTGATGACCAGCCTGATGCAGGATGTGATTCGTCGCGGAACGGGACGATACGCGTCGCGTCTGAATCGCCCGGATGTGGCGGGCAAGACCGGGACCACCAATGAGCTGCGGGATGCCTGGTTCGCGGGCTATACGCCTGATCTGGTGGCCGTGACATGGGTTGGATTTGACCTGGCGCGCTCGCTGGGGCGGGGCGAATCCGGGAGTGTGACAGCCACGCCGATCTGGACAAGTTATATGTCGCGGGCACTTAAGGAAGTCCCCCATCGCGCCATTGAACTGCCGCCTGGTGTGGTGGCAGTCTGGGTCTCTGCAGTGACTGGCGCACGCACCAGCTTGGATGATCCGGCCGGGCATTATGAATATTTCCGTGCCGACATGCTTCCCCCCGAGGTGGTCAACGAAGATCCCGGCGAGACATCCGGATCGACCGCATCCCCCATCCGACAGGAGGAACTGCGCGACTTGTTCTAACTCCCCGAGAAGGTGTCAATGACGGCTTGAGGCTCAATTCTTCCAAGGAGGCTCATATGGGGCACGGCAATGGCGCGAAATGTTGGCAGCAGCGGGAACGGCTCATCCAGACCGCGGCGCGGATCATGGCGGAGGAGGGGGTACGGGATTACCTTCTGGCCAAGCAGAAAGCCGCCGACCGTCTCGGAATTGCTCGCAACAGCCCCAATCTGCCCCGCAACCAGGAAATCGAAGCGGCTCTGGGCGCTTATCAGCGCCTGTTCCGCAGCGATTCCCAGCCCCGGCAGTTGCGCCGGCTACGCGAGATGGCCTGCGAGGCCATGGCTTTTTTTCAGTCCTTCCAGCCACGCCTGGTGGGTTCCGTGCTCAGCGGTCATGCCGATGCCCATTCCGAGGTGACGCTGCACCTGTTCGCCGAGTCGGCCGAGC
>JBAUIG010000248.1:0-7367 GCA_049682735.1 Candidatus Macondimonas sp.
GCGATAGACCTTGTCACCGAAATGCCGCAGCAATTGCTCGGATACATCGCGCGCCAGCCGATTGCGTGGATCAAACATCGAGCGTAGCAGGCCTTCGATTTCCAGCCCGGGATTCGCCTCGCGGCGCACCCCCTCCACGCTTCCGAGCAGGGCTTTCAGTCCCTCCAAGGCGTAATACTCGCACTGCATGGGAATCAGCACCCCCTGGGCGGCGACCAGCGCATTGACGGTCAACACATTGAGCGCGGGCGGGCAGTCGATCAGCACATAGTCGAACGAGACCGTAGCGCCTGCCAGTGCCTCGGCCAGCGCGCGCTCGCGGCCCTCCCGTTGCAGCAAGTTCACCTCGGCCACGGTCAGATCCCCGGTGGCCGGTAGCACCTGGAAACCCGCCTTGTCGGCGCTTTGCAGCGCCTGATCCAGGGAGCACTCCCCCATCAGCACCTCGCAGGTAGTGGCCTGCCCCTCGCTCACCGCAAGGCCGCAACCCACCGTGGCGTTGCCCTGGGGATCCAGATCCACCAGCAGCACGCGTCGCCGGGCCAGCGCCAGTGCCGCCGCCAGATTGACGCTGGTGGTGGTCTTGCCCACCCCACCTTTCTGATTGGCGATTGCGATTATGCGGCCCACACCCGCTCCCCCGTTGCGCTTCGATTCAATCCGATTCCCCACCCATCAGACGCAGACACACCAGATGCCGCGCTGCATCCAGCCCCGGAACGATCACCGGCAGCACCGCCTGGACTGCAAAATCCGCCGGCACCCCAGCCAGTTCTGCCGTCACATCGGGCCCTTTCATCGCCACCAGCCACACCCCAGGCGCGCCCAACTGTCGCGCATAGCCGCACAGGGTGGCCAGATCGGCCACCGCCCGCGCGACCACGGTATCAGGTGGCGGGCTCAACTGAACCGACTCGGCCCGGCCCTGCACCACCGTTACCCGGGACAAGCCAAGCTGGCTGATGGCGTGGCGCATGAAGCGCACCTTCTTGCCGTTGCTCTCCACCAGCAGGAAATGTCGGCCTGGATCAGCGATGGCCAGCGGGATGCCCGGCAACCCGGCGCCGCTCCCCAAGTCCACAATCTGCCCCCCGCGCAGATGGGGCAATACCGTTAGACTGTCCAGCAGGTGGCGCCGGACCATGTCCAGCGGATCACGGATCGCCGTCAGATTATAGGCGCGGTTCCACTCCGCCAGGATGCGCAGGAAGGCCAGCAACTGCTCGCGGGCCAGCGGCGGCAGGTCGAGACCGAGCGCCTCCAGTCCTTCTGCCAGTGCGTGCGCCGGATTCCCGTCCGTCATGCTCCCTCTTCCGCAATCATTGGCGACAATTGCGCCCAGTGCGCTGGAAACGCCTGGCGGATTGCCGCAGCGCTGGCCATTTCCCGATCTGCCGCGTCGAAACCCGGCGCAACCGCTTCACTGATCAGCCCATAGGCGCCTGACTCCAGCACGCTCGCCTTCCAGACCCCACCCGGCACCCCCAACTGCAACACCTGTCCCTGCAATGGATCCGGCCCCAGCCGCTGCCGTTCCAGTCGGCCATCCGGGAACAGCAGCCAATAGGTGAGCGGTGCGCCGGCATGAAAAAAGTGCAGGATGTCCGAGCGATTGCGGTGCAGTCGCCCGAGCGGCGCATCTGCCGTGAGCAGGTAAAGAATGGACGTCATCAGCGGCCGCTTCGCGCCACCTTCCCCGGTGACCGTGCGGGTGCAGGCATAGGTGCGGCGAAAATAGCCGCCCTCCGGATGGGGCGTAAGGCCCAGTTGATCGATCCAGTCCGAGGCGTTCACTGCTCCTCCTGCTCTGATGCGCCCGTCACGCGCGCCGCAAGGCCTTAGGGAAACGCTGAAGTATTCAGCGTTTGCCGCAGCGCAGGGACGCGCTGCCAGGATCAGCGGCTGTAAGCTACTGATCTTGCGAGCCATCGGAAAACCCCACTTTTCCGATGGCGAGCGCTGAGAAATCCAGGATGGATTTATTCTGCGCCTCCTTGGGTCTTGGGCGTCGGCCCGATGCCGAACGAGGCGCCATTCTAGCCCGACTCACGTTTCCGTGGTTTTCCGCCAGCCGCTTATCCCATCGGCGCACACTGGCCGGTTAGAATCGCCGGATGCATCCATCCGCCCAGCCCGATCTCCTGCCCGCCTTCCCGCGACTGACGCTGGGCATCAGCGCCTGCCTGGTGGGCGAACGGGTGCGCTTTGACGGCGGTCACAAGCGGGATCGCTATATCACCGATCATCTGGCCCGGCATTTCGATTTCCGCTCCGTCTGCCCGGAAATGGCGATCGGCATGGGGGCACCCCGCCCGCCCCTCCGGCTGGTAGGCGACGATACCGAGGTGCGCGCCCTCGGCGTGCGCGATGCGACGCTCGATGTGACCGCACCCCTGGCAGCATTCGGCCAACACGTCGCAGCCACGGCGCAGGACCTGAGCGGCTACCTGTTCAAGGCGCGCTCGCCCAGTTGCGGCATGGAGCGGGTCAAGATATATGGTGAAAACGGTCATCTGCGCCGAGGCGGACGTGGTATTTACGCCGACGCCCTGATGCGGGCGCTACCCCTGCTGCCCGCCGAGGAGGAGGGGCGGTTGCAGGATCCGGGGTTAAGGGAAAGCTTCATCGCGCGGGTCTATGCCTATCACCGCTGGCAAACGCTGCGCGCCGCTGGCGCAACGGCGGACGCCCTGGTGCAATTCCACACCCGCCACAAGTTGATCCTGATGGCCCACGGCAGTGAGCGCCTGCGGGTCCTGGGGCGGCTCATCGCCCAGCTTGGCACCGAGCCGCTCGTCGACAGCCTGGATCGCTACGGGCGCGGTTTCATGCAGACCTTGAGCTATCGCGCCACCCGCAAACGCCATGCGAATGTGCTCTACCACGCCATGGGTTATCTCAAGCAGCAACTCACGCCCGGCGACAAGACCGAGTTGATGGAGGCCATCGAAGCCTATCGTACGGAACAGGTGCCCCGCGTCGTCCCCATCACGCTGATGCGCCACCATCTGCGCCATCATCCCCATCCCTATCTGGTGCAGCAGCTTTACTGGCACTGGGCGCCGCCCGGGCTGGGCCTCGGGAACGACACCTGAAAAAAACGCCGGGTGGGGTTCCCGGCGCAATATCAGGCAACAAGAGGTTGAGAGGGTTACATCAAAAGGCATACTGCCAGCCGAGAACGGCTGCCCAGTCCGTCTCCAATTGCGGGCCGTCCAGACGTTGGGCGACTGGCAAGAGGACTTCCAATCCCAAGCGATGACCCCGCAACGGGCCTTCGGGGACATAAAAATTGGCGCCCACACCCACATCGACACGATCGCCCCCTTGGGCGCGGGGATCGGCTGCGGGCGACATGGTGGGGGAAACTTGCTTGTCCTGACCGTCGATGTTGCCCCAGCTCGCGGCTGCCAGCCGCAGGGAGGTGCTCACCGCAGGAGTCCAGCCATAGGCCACCCAGCCGGTCAGGTCAGTACGATTGCCGAGGGTATAGCCCTCGTCATTCTCGCCGGTGCGGATGGTGGCGATGCCCTGGGCACCCCACGACCAGCGTTCGCCCTGGCCGGTATAGGTCAGCCCTGGCTTGAGGTCATAGGTGCCCGATCCGAGCTGCATGGGGTATTCCATGCGCATCTGCATCGGCGCGCCATGATCACCGTGGGGCATGCTGCCCTTTTCGGTGATGCTGCCGGTGGGCAGGCTGAGGCCGAGATTCAGGATCGCCTGATGGGCACTGTTGACCGGCGTCAGGCGGAACAGGCCGCTCAGAGCAATATCGCCCAAGCCGTCCGATTCCATGTCATAAGGCACGGGCGCGGCATCGCCATGGGCGTGCAGCTCTGAACTCATGTCCATGGTGATGTAGGGGAGCATCGCCATCAGGGTCCAGCGATCGGTCGGCGCGTACATGATCTCGACCATGTGCATGGCCATGTCCATGTCTTTTGGCGCGTTGTGATAACCGTAGCCGCCGGCATCCTTGCTGCTGTAGGTGGCTTGCCTGGAGACCGAATCCGACCCATCCAGAAGGCCTTCCTGGTGCATGGGCATGTAGCGGTAGCCCACCATCCACTGGCCTTGCTTGTGTGCGTGATCGCCCATCACCCCGATCGGAGCGTGGGCATCGGCCCGTGCGCCTTCCCAATCCTCATGGGCCTGCGCCAGCCCGGCGGCGCCCAACAGTCCCAGGACGCACATCGAGCGGCCCATGGAAAAAAACAGGGGATGGATGTACCTGCTCATGAAGTCTGCCGCCTCTCGCTGGATTGTTGGTTGTTCAACGCCGAATGGATGCGGCGATGGCAAGCAGTCTAACGATGAGGAGCGCACTCCGGAATGTGACATATTGTCGCACCCACCTGGTCAACGCGGACGCCGAGTAAGCCATCCCGGCCGAAGCTTGCATTGGCGCGCATGTCACATGCATTTGAAACGGCTTTGCACCAGCTACAAATTGCCCGCTGCGATTTCATGCAGATAAATGAACTCCGGCGCCTTGACGCCCGCCTCCTTGCGGATCTGCACCAACCGGGGCGATTCAAAGAACGCCCTGGCGCGCGCCAAGGACGTCCAGGCGGAGAAGTGCACGATCCTGTTGGGATCGTCCTGGTACTTCAGGACCTGGTAGGACCGTTCCCCCGCCTCCTTGCGGATGCCGGCCGCCTCATCGAAGATTTTTTTCCAGACCGGGTAATCCTCGACTTCATGGATGATCAGGACATGGCTCATGGACATGCTCCAGGGTGCTTGGAGACAAAATACGAATGTCGGATGCGCCCAAGACGCAAGCCGCGCCGGACGGATTGGCCGCGCGCATGGCATCGGAAATAGGTGAGCAGCGGCGTTTGGAATGACGGGACGACAGCGGGCGCATGGGCCTCTACAAGCATCGAGACCCCATGTCTCAGGAAGCCAATTCCTCGGAACCCGAGACGCCGACGGGCGCGTTGATCGGCGTGTAACCACGTCGCTTGCGGGCGCGCACCTCCTGGTTCCAGAGATGAATCGCCTCGGGATAATCGCTGCAGGGGATGGTTTTCATCTGCCCCCTGCCGCCCTGCCCATCGCCTGAGGTGCGGACCACCACCCAGCCGAACAGATCCTGTTGCAGGCGCAGCTCGACATGTCGGCCCGCCCGCTCCAGCCGCACGAATTGCCAGGGCGTGGGCAGTGCCAACTCAATACATCCCGGTCTGCAGCCGCGCTTCCTCGGACATGCGGCTCTGATCCCAGGGCGGCTCGAAGGTCAGCTCCACGCTCACCCGCTTCACCGTAGGCACCGCCGCCACCTTGACCCGCACCTCATCGGCCAGGATGTCGCCCATGCCGCAGCCCGGCGCGGTCAGGGTCATGCGGATGTGTACCGCACGTCCGCCCTCGGGCAGGGGCTCCACCACCCGGTCGTAGATCAGTCCCAGATCGACGATGTTGATGGGAATCTCAGGATCGAAGCAGGTCTTGAGCTGATCCTCGATGCAGGCTTCCACGGCTGCATCGTCGGCATCGGCGGGCAACTCGGGGCTGGGCGGTTCGTCACGGCCCAGGGCATCGGCGTCCTTGCCGGCAATGCGCACCAGGTTGCCACCGTAGTACACCGTGAAGCTGCCGCCCAGGGCCTGAGTGATGCGCACCTCGGCGCCCTCGGGCAGCACCACCGTATCGCCCGCCGGAATCATCACCCCAAGGCAATCGCGGGAGAGCGTCGCGTAATCGGACTGCTGGGAATACATGGCGGACCTCACTCGGTGCGCACGGGGGTCTGCTCCCCGTGCAGGGCGGCGTTCAGGGTATGCCAGGACAAGGTGGCGCACTTGACCCGGGCCGGATAGTCCTTGACACCTGCCAGCGCCGCCAGCTTGCCCAGCCGTTCCGGGTCACCGCTGGAGGTGCCGGTAAGCAGCTCATGCATGTCGGTGAACAGGGCTTCGGCCTCGGCCATCGTCTTGCCTTTGACGGCTTCGGTCATCAGGCTGGCGGAGGCCGTGGAAATGGCGCAGCCGCTGCCCACGAAGCTCACGTCCTCGACGCGGCCATCCACGACCTGCGCGTAAACCACCAGCTTGTCGCCGCACAAGGGGTTGTAGCCTTCGGCCAGCCGGACGGCGCCATCGATGGCCCGGAAGTTCCGCGGATTGCGGTTGTGATCGACGATGATGTCCTGATACAGGTCGCGCAAGTCCATCAACCCCGTCCTCCGAACAGATCCCGCGCGCCTTGCAGCGCCGCCACCAGGGCGTCGATGTCCGCGGTGGTGTTGTAGCAGGCCAGTGAGGCCCGCGCCGTGGCCGGCACACCGTAAAAGTCCATCACCGGCATGGCGCAATGATGCCCCGCCCGGATTGCTACCCCGGCATGATCCAGAATGGTCCCGAGGTCATGGGGATGCACACCCTCGACCACAAAGGACACCACGCTGGCCCGTTGCGGCGCGGAACCAATGAAGCGCAGCCCGTCGATCTCGCGCAGCCGTTCCAGGGCGTAGTTCAACAAGGCGGCTTCATGGCGGGCGATGGCATCCAGACCGATGCGGTCCACATAGTCCAGCGCCGCCCCCAGGCCCACCGCCTCGGCGATGGCCGGCGTGCCGGCCTCGAACTTGTAGGGCAGATCGTTCCAGGTGCTGCCCTCGAAGCGCACCGTGCGGATCATGTCGCCACCGCCCTGCCAGGGCGGCATGGCCTCCAGCAGCTCGCGCCGGCCGTAGAGCACGCCAATGCCGGTGGGGCCATAGAGCTTGTGCGCGGAAAAGGCGTAGAAGTCACAATCCAGCGCCTGCACATCCACCGCGCGATGCGGCACCCCCTGGGCGCCGTCGATCAGCACCATGGCCCCGGCCGCCCGCGCGCGGGCCGTGAGTTCGGCGATCGGATTCACCGTACCCAGGGCGTTGGAGACATGGGCCACGGCGAAAATCCGCGTGCGCGGTCCCAGCAAGCGTTCGAAAGCTTCCAGATCCAGCGCCCCGTCCAGCGTGATGGGCACCACCTTGAGGCTGGCCCCGGTCTGTTCACAGACCATCTGCCAGGGCACGGTGTTGGAATGGTGTTCCAGGTGGGTGATGAGGATTTCATCTCCCGGTTTCAGGCGCGGCCGGGCGTAGCTCTGGGCCACCAGATTGATGGCCTCGGTGGTGCCGCGCACGAAAATGATCTCCTCGCGCGCCCGGGCATTCAGGAAGGCCCGCGCCCGGTCGCGCCCGCCCTCGTAGAGCGCCGTGGCGCGCTCGGACAGGGTGTGCACGCCGCGATGGACGTTGGCGTTGGACTCCCGGTAGTAATGGTCCATGGCCTCCAGTACGGCGCGGGGTTTCTGCGCCGTGGCCGCATTGTCCAGATAGACCAGCGGGCGGCCATGGATGGCCTGATCCA
>JBAUIG010000249.1:0-4533 GCA_049682735.1 Candidatus Macondimonas sp.
CCGTTTCACCGCCCAAGGCATCGATCCGGCGCGCATGACGCTGATTGGCTTGGGCGAGCAGCGACCCTTGGCCCCCAACGATACGTTTCAGGGGCGCGACCGGAACCGTCGGGTGGTATTGGTCGTGCTCGATCCCGCGGCGGAGGATGATGTGTCGGGACTGGCGCGCAGTGCCCAATCCCCCCAGGGGGCATCTTGAGCGGCTGTTTTTATTCGCTGGACCCACCGTGGACAGCCGAGGGAGGAAAATTGAAATGACGAGTCCCGTGATGGCGCTGATGGTGGCGCTCCTGGGTGGCACGTGGGGTGCGGGGCTGGTCTGGCTGCTGCTGCGGCGACAGACAGCGGCCGCCCTGGCTTTGCAGCGTTGCCTGCATGATCTGCAAGGTCAGCATTGGGCGCTGCAGCAACAGCTTGGACAGCTGCAAACTGCGCCGACCCTCACACCGGTCGAATCGGCCGGCGGGGGGGGGTTGGAACGTCTCTATGAGCGCGCCATTCGCATGGCGCGCCAAGGTACCGAAGCCGAGGCATTGGCGAGCGCCTGCGGCCTGAGCCGGGCAGAGGCTGAGTTGGTGGTACGGTTTCATGCCGGTTTGGAAGCGCGGCCCATGTCGGCCGAGGAGCGATCTTGAGCACAATGCTTGGGCCCTGGGTAAACTCGCTGGCCCGCAAGATCCCTCGCCGATCACGATGGCGGATAGGGTGCAGCTTTATCCTCGCTGGACTTGCCTCCCCCGTGATAGCGAGCGATCTGTCCCTTGTCGAGCAGATTCGTCTGGCCGCCGACACTCGTCTCAAGGCTCAGTGGCCTGGCCAAGATCTGCTGCTGGAGATAACGGAACCAGACCCTCGCTTGCATCTCTCTTCCTGCGAGGTGCCGCTGGTGGCGCAGCCCCTGCGGCCGGGTCCAATCCAGTCGGCCATCACCCTGTCAGTCTCCTGTGCAGCGCCGAAACCGTGGCGGGTGTATGTTCCGGTGCGAGTGAGCGCAATGGGCGATGTCTTGGTGGCGAGCCGCGCCCTGCCTGCCGGAACCGTATTGGCAGCGGAGGATGTGGTGGTCGCGCGGCGCCAGATTACCGATCTTTCCTATGGCTATCTGCAACGGGCCGAGGCTGGAGTCGGCAGCATTCTGCGCCGTCCGGTGGTCGAGGGCGCAGTGATCCTGCCCAGCCTGTTGACACAACCAATGGCGGTACGGCGAGGGCAGCAGGTGCTGATCGAAGCCGTTCAGGGGCCGATTCGCGTTCAGGGTGCCGGCGAGATGCTGGCAGATGGCGCGACGGGCACACGGGTCAAGGTGCGCAATCTGGCCAGCGGCCGGGTCGTGGAAGGCTTGGTGCAGGTTGATGGCCGCATTCGCGTGGATTTCTAGTGCTCAGGAGGGTGAAAATATGGAGATTCAACCACACGCCGATGGCGCGGGCCTGACGCCGACCGCGCTCCTGGACATTCTGGCGCGATTGCAGGATTGCCTGGAGCGGGAAACGGATAGTCTAGTCCAACCGGGGGCGCCGGATCTGGAGCGGATTGTGGTCGAAAAGGCGCGTTATCTGGAGGCATTGACATCCTTCGACCGCGCCGTGGGTGCGTTTGCCACCCGGCAGGATGCTGGAGGCCGTGATGTGGAGATGGTGCCGCGCTGGCTTGCGTCCCAGGGCATAACCGATGAAACGACGGCCGGGCACCTGCAATTGGCACTGGAAACCTGTCAGCGCCTGAATCAGCGCAATGGGGCCGTGCTTATCGCAAGAGGACGCCAGGTCGCGTTCCAGCTTCAGGTATTGGGCGTATCCCCGGTCGCTCCCCTCTACGCTGCAGACGGCAGTGTTGTTGCGGCCGGACGAGGTCGCCTGACCGACGGGCTGGCCTGAAGACAACTGTTCGTCCATATCAGACGGACGGGTGGTGGAGGACGAGGCGCTTATCCGATAGCTGGGTCCGTCAGATCTTGAGGTTGGCCTCTGGCGATCCTGACCCAGTGGCATTGCCAATGGCGCTGAAAGCGGGCGCATGCACTTCCCGCTGTGCCGCGTCGATGCTAGGCTCGCTGCCCCGCACGCCCGTTCCCCGGTCCGTCCCATGCCGCGTCTGAATCCCGAACAGCATGAAGCCGTGCACCACCTGGATGGCCCCTTGCTGGTGCTGGCCGGCGCCGGTAGCGGCAAGACCCGCGTCATCACCCGCAAGATCGTCCATCTGTTGAACCAGCAAACCCTGGCGCGCAACGAGGTGATGGCCGTTACCTTCACCAACAAGGCGGCGCGTGAAATGCGCTCGCGGGTGAGCGAACAACTGCGTGGCCGCCCGGCCCGCCCGCCCTGGATCAGCACCTTCCACAGCCTGGGCCTGCGTCTGCTGCAACAGGAAACCCGAGCGGCGGGCCTGAAGGCGGGGTTTTCCATTTTCGCCACCGACGACAGCCGCGGTCTATTGCGCGAGCTGACGCGCCAGGAGATGGAGATCGGCGATGCCGAACTGCAGGCCCTGCACAACCGCGTGTCCGCCTTCAAGAACGAGCTCATCAGTCCCGAAGCGGCACTTGCCGTCGCCGAGGACGAGGACGGTTTTCGCGCCGCCAGGCTCTATGGCGACTACGAGCGCCACCTGCGCGCCTACAATGCGGTGGACTTCGACGACCTGATCGCCCTGCCGGTGCGGCTGCTGGATGAGGACGAGGCTCTGCGCAGCCGCTGGCAGGAGCGTGTGCGCCACCTGCTGGTGGACGAATACCAGGACACCAACGCTGCCCAGTACCGGCTGCTCAAGCGCCTGGTGGGCCCCGAGGCGCGCCTCACCGTGGTGGGTGACGACGACCAGTCGATCTATGCCTGGCGCGGCGCCCGTCCCGAGAACCTGAACCTGCTGCAAAGCGATTTCCCGCATTTGCGCGTGATCAAGCTGGAGCAGAACTACCGCTCCACCAGCCGCATCCTGCAGGCCGCCAACGCCCTCATCACCCACAACAGCCATCTGTTCGAGAAACGCCTGTGGAGCCGGCTGGGGGAGGGCGAGCGGATCCAGATCCTGGCCTGTGCCGACGGCGAGGACGAGGTGCGCCGGGTGGTCGGCGAGCTGCTGCAGCACCGCTTCCGCCACCGCACCCGCTACGCCGACTACGCCATTCTCTATCGCAGCAACCACCAGGCACGGCCCTTCGAGCGCGCCCTGCGCGAGCAGCAGATCCCCTATCGCATCACCGGCGGATCCTCGTTCTTCGACGCCGCCGAGGTGCGCGACCTGCTGGCCTATCTGCGCTTGCTGCAAAACCCGGACGATGATGCCGCCTTTCTGCGGGTGATCAACGTGCCGCGGCGCGAAATCGGCGCTGCCACCCTGGAAAAGCTGGCCGGCTACGCCCAGGCGCGGGGCGTGAGCCTGCTCACGGCATCCAGCGAGATGGGGCTCACCCGTCATCTCTCGGAACGGGCGGTGGATCGGCTGCACACCTTTGCCGAATGGATGGGCCGCATGCAGCGGATTGCCCACGAGGAGGACGCGCCCACCTGCCTCAAGCGCCTGCTGGAAGGCATCGATTACCTGAACTGGCTGGGGGAAAGCGACAAGAATCGCCGGGCCGTGGAACGCCGCCAGAAGAATGTGCATGAACTGGTGGACTGGTTCGCCCGCCTGCAGACCCGCTGGGAAGACGAGGCGACCCTGGAGCGGCTGCTCGCCCACATCAGCCTGGTGGGCATGCTCGACCGGCAGGAGGAATCGGATGCCGACGAGGTCCAGTTGCTCACCCTGCACAGCGCCAAGGGGCTGGAGTTCGACCACGTCTACCTGGTGGGCATGGAGGAAGACCTGCTGCCCCACCGCAACAGCCTGGAGGCGGGCAGCCTGGAGGAGGAACGGCGCTTGGCCTATGTCGGCATCACACGTGCGCGCCAGACCCTGACGCTGACCTACGCCGGCCAGCGGCGCGTGGGTGGGGAGGAAGTCGAACGCGAACCGAGCCGGTTTCTGGAAGAGCTGCCGGCCGAGGTCATCGACTGGGTCCGCCCCACCGACGCCAGCGATGCCGCCACCCGCCAGGCCCGCGGCCGCGCGCATCTGGATGCTCTCAAGCAAATGTTGGCGCGGGAGGAGTAGCCCGCGATAACGCAGCGCAGGATCGCGCCGCGAGAATCAGCGGCCAAAAGCTGCTGATGGCGAGGGCTGAGAATCCCAGCATGGTGATTCAGCGCTTGCTTGGCGTTATCCCCCGTGGGATTCGGTTTTCCTCATGGAGGGCGCCCAGACAGGGAGATCGCGCTGGATCGATTGGCAGGCCATCGAGATAGCAAACGCTGCGCCCCGCCAGCGCAGGGGTACGTTCGCCGGGGGTCAGGATGCCGGCAAGATTGAGTGGATCGGCGGCGGACAGGGTCACGCGTTCCCCGGCCGGCGTTTGGCGCGCCACCTCGCGCAACCGCCCGGCCGCCTCCGGCAGGGCGAACTGGTCCCCGGCAATGCCTTCGATGAAGCGTCCGCCCAGCACCTCGCCCTGGGCTTCCAGCCGCCACAGCACATAAAGCAGCTCGCGCC
>JBAUIG010000250.1:0-5179 GCA_049682735.1 Candidatus Macondimonas sp.
CTCCCCGCTAGACTGGCGCTTTCCAACTGACCGCGCAGGATTCAAGTCATGCAGATCACGCCTCCCGATCATTCCATTGTACTCGCTGGCGTGCGCCTGGCGCTGGCGGAGGATGTGGGGTCGGGAGACGCAACCGCTGCCTTGGTGCCGAATCAGGCCATGAAAGCCCGGGTGATCTGTCGGGAGGGCGCCGTGCTGTGCGGTCGGCCTTGGTTCGATGCGGTATTTCACGAACTGGACCCGTCGATCGAAGTGAATTGGGTGACTAACGAAGGGGAACCGCTGGTGCCCAACCAAGTGGTGTGCGAGCTTGCCGGGCCAGCGCCGCAGCTTTTGACGGGGGAGCGTACCGCCCTCAACTTTCTGCAAACCCTGTCCGGGACCGCGACGCTGACATGGGGCTATGTCAAAGCCGTCGCCGGCACACGGGCGCGCATTTTCGACACCCGCAAGACCCTGCCGGGTCTGCGACTGGCACAGAAATACGCCGTGCGCTGCGGCGGAGGGCACAACCAGCGGCTCGGCCTGTTCGATGCCATTCTGGTGAAGGAAAATCACATTGCCGCCGCCGGTGGCTTGGCGCTGGCGGTTGAGGCAGCGCGCGCGCGATATACCGACCTGCCCTTGCAGGTGGAAGTGGAAACGCTGGCGCAACTGCAAGAAGCCTTGGGGCTTGGGGTCACGGCTATCCTGCTGGACAATTTTGACCTGCCCGACTTGCGCCGGGCAGTGGCTTTGCGCAATGCGCGGGGAAGCCGGGCTGAACTGGAAGCCTCGGGTGGCATCACGTTGGAAAATGCCGCCAGAATTGCGGCCACGGGCGTTGACCGAATCTCGATCGGTAGTTTGACCAAACATGTGCAGGCGGTTGATTACTCGCTGCGCATCGCGGAGTGAGGCACAACAGCGTCCCGCCTCTTGGCGTAAGCCTCTCACGCGCCTACAATGCCCCCCCAACTTAACGGCTTGATCCTTTTGCTCCAAGCCGCCCACAGTATTGCCGCGAGTTTGCTGCATGGATGCATTGACCGCCGCTCCCCCTCGGGGCAGCGCTTCGCCTTGGCCTGTCACGGTCGCCGTGATGCTGGGCACCCTGATGGTCATCCTCGACATGACCATCGTGAACGTCAGCCTGCCGCACATGATGGGCTCGCTGGGCGCGACCTCCGAACAGATCACCTGGGTGCTCACCTCCTATATCGTCGCCGAAGCGGTGATGATCCCGCTCAGCGGCTATCTGGCCAATCGTTTTGGCCGGCGCAACGTGATCCTGTTCAGCATCATCGGCTTCGTGATCAGCTCGGGACTGTGTGGACAGGCGCAAAATCTGACCGAAATGGTGATTTTCCGCATCATGCAGGGTGTTTTCGGCGCGCCGGTCATCCCGCTGTCCCAATCCACGCTGCTGGATACCTTTCCCGCCAAGGAACGCGGCAAGGCCATGGCCATCTTCGGCATCGGCGTGCTCATGGCGCCCGCGCTGGGGCCGACCCTCGGTGGCTACATCACCGAGCACTGGGACTGGCGCTGGGTGTTCTACATCAACCTGCCCGTGGGCATCGTCAACATCCTGCTGTGCTACGCCGTGCTACCCGACACGGAGCATCGCCGCGATCGCATCGATCTGTTCGGCGCCTTCTGCATGGTGCTCGGCATCGGCGCGCTGCAGTACGTGCTCGACCAGGGCAATCATGAGAACTGGTTCGAGTCGGACATCATCATCTATGGCACGGTGCTGGCGAGTGTCACCCTGAGCATATTCATCATGCGCGCCTGGACCCGGTCCGATTCGGTGTTGCAGCTCAGCCTGTTGCGGGATCGCAATCTCGCCACGGCCTCATTCCTGATGATGTGCTTCGGACTGGGTCTGTTTGGCACCATCGTGTTGCAGCCCATCCTGTTGCAGGAGCTGCTGGGCTATCCCTCATCCACCACGGGCCTGATCATGGCGCCCCGCGCCTTGTGCAATGCAGTCACCATGGCCATCGTGGCGCCCAATATCAAGCGCATCGGCGCACGCACCCTGGTTGCACTGGGGATCTTCATCATGGCGGGCGGCTCCTTGATGATGAGCCATTACAACCTCTTCATCAGTCCGTGGTGGGCCGTGGTGCCGGGCATGATCCAGGGCGTCGGATTGGGCATGGTATTCGTCCCGCTGGCCACCATCGCCTTCGACACCATTCCCGAGGGCACATCCGACCAGGGCTCCACGCTGTTCAATCTGGCGCGCACCATCGGCAGTTCCATCGGCATTTCGCTGGTAACAACGTTGCTCTCGCGCAACACCCAGATTCAATGGAACCAGTTGGGTGGACATCTCAATCCCTACAACCCGGCAGTGCACGAATTCCTGGCCAGCAAGGGCATGAACATCGACCATCCCCTGGCGCCCTATGCCCTGGCGGCGGAACTGGGCAAGCAGTCGACCATGGTCGCTTTCGTCAATGATTTCTGGTTCATCACCGTGGCCATGCTTGCCTTGTGTCCGCTGGTGTTGCTGATGCGCGACAGCGGTAAGGGTCTCGATCTTTCTGCCATGCATTGATGGGTGATAAGCCCCATCACGATAAATCCGGGTGCTCCAATTGATGGGCGCCCTTTTCAGGAGGTTTAAGAAATCATGCGTATCCTTTGGGCGATCCTGGGGATTGGAATTCTGGCCGGCACGGCCTTTGGCATGCATTGGTACGGTGAGTATCGCGATCATTTCCCCAAAACGAACGACGCCTATGTGCGGGCCAATGTGATCAGCGTTGCAGCGCAGGTCCCGGGTGAAGCGGTCAAGGTGGCGGTGGACGACCATGCGCTGGTGAAGGCCGGTCAGTTGCTTGTGCAACTCGACGACCAGCCGTTCCGCATCCAGTTGGCGCAGGCCGAGAACAAGATCATTCAGGCGCGCCAGTCCATCGATGCCGGGGAGGCAGGGATCGCCGCGGCCCAGGCCGAGATTGCCTTGCGCCGCGCCCAGTTGCATATGGCCGAACTGCAATCAAAGCGGGTGTTCAATCTGAGCGCCCAGAACTCGGTCCCCAAATCCGCCGCCGATTCTGCGCAGGAAGGGCTATCCAGCGCCCGGGCTGGCCTGGCCGCGGCGGAGGCGCATTTGCGTCAGGCCACGATCATGCGAGGCTCGCCGGGCGAGGATAATGAACGCTTGAAGGAAGCCAAGCTCTTTCTGGAAAAGGCCCAGCTTGATCTGACGCATACCCACCTGGAAGCGCCTTGCAATGGACGCATCGCCAACCTCAGCCTGCGCCCCGGCGAACTGGTTCAGCCCGGCCGACCGCTGTTCAGCATCGTCTGCAACGATGAATACTGGGTCTATGCCAATTTCAAGGAAACCGAGATGGTGCGCATCCGACCGGGTCAGACGGCAGAAATCCGCGTGGACATGTATCCCGGCGAAGTGTTCCATGGCGTGGTTCAGAACATCGGACCCGGCAGCGGTACAGCGTTTTCCATGCTGCCACCGCAGAACGCGACCGGTAACTGGGTGAAGGTGACGCAGCGCGTTCCCGTCCGCATCCGCATCACCGACCCGCGCGAGAATGTCCCGCTGCGGGTGGAAACCAGCGCCGAGGTGACGGTGGACACGGGCAAGGATGAAAAGCCCAGCGGCTATGCCCATGATTACAGGGGCCAGATTGCCCCAACTCTCCCCGCTCAGCAGGGCACTGCGGCCGCGCCCCGCACGGCCCAGCTCATCCCCTGATATTCCACCTCTTCTTGGGGCGTTGCGTGGCCTTGCCGTCGCGTGGCGTCCCAGGATGTCCACCCATCAGCTCAAGCCGTCCATTATCGCTTCGTCATCTGGAAATGCTGGTGCGCCGCCACGTCCCGTGGATAATGGAGCCGGGGTCTTATTTCCGGCGCGGGCCATGGGCGGGGAGTACCGAGCGATGGACATACAACGTGTTGAAGCAGGCCAGGGGATTGCCTGGATCCAGATCGGATGGACGCGCTTCATGCGCCTGCCGGGTCTCTGGGTCCTCTTGATGCTGGTTTTCCTGGCCATCATTGTGGTGCTGAGCATGCTCCCGTGGGTCGGCTCGCTCATCGTGGCACTCATTGGCCCGGTACTCGGCGCCGGCGCCCTGGAGGCCGCCAAGCGGGCCGCTCAGGGTGAGGATTTCGCCGTCGGCATCCTGTTCGAGCCATTCTCCCGCAACGCCGTACTGAACAACCTGCTCGTGCTGGGGGCGGTTTCGCTTGCCGTGAACGTACTGATCATGGGCATTGGTGCGGTGTTCATCGGCGGATCCATGCTGGGCATGGGCATGATGCACGGTGATAGCGGCGCCTTGCTCGGCATGGGCCTGGGCGCGATACTCAGCATACCGCTGATGATGACGCTGCATGTCCTGCTTTCCGCTGCGCTGTTCTTCGCCGTTCCCTTGGTCATGGAGGGGCGCCAGGCGCCGCTTGAAGCCATGCAGAGCAGCCTCAAGGCTTGTTTGATCAATTGGGCCGCGCTGCTTCTGTTCGGCCTCATCGTGACGATTCTGGGGGTGTTGGCCATGATCCCCATGGGGCTCGGCTTTCTTGTCCTGGGCCCGGTCGTGACCTGCGCCATCTGGACAGCCTACGCGGAAATCTTTCCCGTTCCTCCGGTATTGGCGGAACCCCTGGGTATTGTTTCCTGAGGAATGCTTGATGCGACACGATGCAAACATGGGTTTTGTCTTGGTGCTGATCGCCTTGATCTTTGCTGTCCCGGCAGTCGTTGCGGAGCCACCTGAAGGCAAGGGGCGAAAAGCGGAGAAGGGCTCTCTATCACAGCCGAAAACCGGTGAACCGCACGCGCATGACGGCGCGGGGAAATCCGGTGCTCAGCGGGCAGATCCCCACCGTGCGGAGATGGGCCACGGCCATGAGTCGGTGGCGGAGCATGCAGCCGATAACCTGAAGCGGGCCGCTATCGATCGCGATGCGGTGCGGCGCTTGGTATTGATGCATCAACTGACAGGCAGATCGCCGCTGCCCCCCGGCATTCGCCGCAATTTGGTGCGCGGCAAGCCTTTGCCGCCGGGGATCGCCCGGCAGGCAGTACCGGGCCCTGTGCTGCGCGGCCTGCCCCACCACGAAGGCCATGAATGGCTGGTGTGCGGAACGGATCTGGTGCTGGTCGCCATTGCGGGCGCAATCGTGGCGGATGTGATCTTCGATGTCTTTGACT
>JBAUIG010000251.1:0-2957 GCA_049682735.1 Candidatus Macondimonas sp.
CGGCGTGATTGGCCGCGATGCAGGCAGAGCGTCTCGGTCATCTGGCGCTCGAGGGTCAGATACGGATTCAAGGCCGTCATGGGATCCTGGAACACCACCCCGATCCGCGCCCCACGAATCCGACGCAGTTCCGCCTCCGGCATGTCCAGCAGGGAGGTTCCGGAGAGCCATGCCATCCCTCCGGCGCGCCCATTGTCGGCCAGCAGGCCGAGCAGCGCCATTGCGCTCTGGGTCTTGCCTGAACCCGACTCGCCCACCAGCGCCAGGGCCTCTCCCTGGACCAGGGTGAAGCTGAGCTCGCGCACCGCCTCCACCGGACCATTGTCGGTCTGGAAGCGCACGCTGAGATCGCGTACCGCGAGCAATGGCATGGGTTGCGCCGTCGCGACGGACTGAGGCGTGGCTACCGGGGCCGGGCGGTTCATCACAATGCGCTCATGGTCTGTGGTTCACGGTGGCCATCAGCGATCCTTGGGGTCCAGCGCATCGCGCAGCCCGTCGCCGAGGAAGTTGAAACAAAACAGGGTCAAGGCCAGAAACAGCGCCGGGAAGATCAGCAGCCAAGGGCCGGCTTCCATCTGCTGGGCGCCATCGTTCACCAAAGCGCCCCAGCTGGTGTAGGGCTCCTGCACGCCCAGTCCCAGGAAACTGAGAAAGGATTCGACGAGGATCACCTGGGGGATGGTGAGCGTGACGTAGACCATGACCACGCCCAGCAGGTTGGGCACGATGTGGCGCGCGATGATGCGCCAGCCGGGAGCGCCGTAGGCCTGGGCGGCGAGGACGAATTCGCGTTCCCGCAGCGACAGGGTCTGGCCGCGCACGATGCGCGCCATGTCGAGCCAGTTCACCGCGCCGACCGCGATGAAGATCAGAAAGATATTGCGCCCAAAAAACACCATCAGCAGGATCACGAAGAACATGAATGGCAGGGCGTAGAGGATGTCCACGACGCGCATCATGAGCGCGTCGACGCGCCCGCCCAGATAGCCCGCCGTGGCACCCCAGGTGACCCCGATTACCAGACTGACCAGGGTGGCGGAGAGACCCACCAGGAGCGAGATGCGCCCACCGTGAAGGGTGCGCACCAGCAGGTCACGTCCGAGGAAATCCGTGCCGAACCAGTGACCGCCGGTCCACGTGGGCGCCAGCAGAATGGCGTCCCAGTCGCTGCCGTCGAAGGCATTGGGGCTCAGCCAGGGACCGATGCTGACCGCGATCACCAAAAGACTTAGCAGCACCAGACTGGTCATGGCGGCCCGGGTGCGTCGCAACCGGCGCAGCGCCTCGGACCACAGGCCGCGTCCGATGACCGCGCGCGGGGCCTCGATGCCGGATGTCGTGCCATCCATCAGCTGTACCTCACCCGGGGATCCAGCAGCGCATAGAGCAGGTCCACCAGGAAATTGAACACGATGATCAGCGCGCCGTAGAAAACCACAACGCCCATCACCAGCGTGTAGTCCCGGTTCAGCGCCCCCTGCACGAAATAGCGCCCGAGACCGGGAATGCCGAAGATCGCCTCGATCACCACCGATCCCGTGATGACACCCGCCAGCGCAGGCCCCAGGAACGACACCACAGGCAGCAGCATGGGTTTCAGCGCATGGCGCAGCAGGATCAGCCGCAGCGGCAGACCTTTCGCCCGCGCGGTGCGGATGAAGGGGCTGCGCCAGACTTCGATCAGACTGGCCCGGGTCAGGCGGGCGATGTAGGCCAGCAGCGGCAGGGCCAGCGCCACCACCGGCAGAATCCAGGAGCGGATGCCGCCATCCAGGCCACCGGCCGGCACCCAGCCCAGCCCCACCGCGAACACCAGAATCAACAGCGGCGCGACCACGAAACCGGGCACCGAAATTCCAGTCATCGCCAGCGCCATGGTCACGTGATCGGTGGGGCGATTCTGCTGCAGCGCGGCCAGCATACCCGCCGGCAGCCCGATCAGCAGCGCCAGCGCCATGGCGGCAAGCCCCAAGCGCAGCGATACCGGGAAGCCCTGCGCAATCAGCTCATTCACCGTGTAGTCGGCGTATTTGAACGAGGGACCCAGGTCGCCCCGCGCCAGATCGCCCAGATAGCGCAGGTACTGTTGCCAGAGCGGCTCGTCCAGATGATATTTCGCGGCGAGGTTGGCTTCGATTTCCGGGGGCAGGTTTTTTTCCACATCGAAGGGTCCGCCCGGTGCCGCGCGGACCATGAAGAAAGAAAGGGTGACCAGCACCAACAGAGTGGGCCAAGCCCCCACGAAACGCCGCAATGTATAGGCAAGCATGGTCGATTCATCCCGGGCAATCCGCCCGTCCCCTGCAATTCCTGAAAAATCCCGGCCTGCGCGCCTTGATGCGCCATGTCACGGACGATGGACATCCGTCTGGCACTGTCGCGACGCACCAAGCCCGGTAGTCGTCATCGCCGCTGGTCGCGCCGCTCGGCACAAATCCCGCAAAAGCCCTTACCATGGCCGCTTTGCCGCGAAGCCACGACACAAAGGATTCCAATGCGTGATGCGATCATGTCGAGCGAAACGCCAAATGGCAATGCCAAGGGGCGGGTGCTGTTCGCCAGCCTGATCGGCACCACCATCGAATTCTTCGATTTCTACATCTACGCCACTGCTGCGGTGCTGGTCTTTCCGAAGCTGTTTTTCCCGGCCGGCGACGCGACCACCGCCATGCTGCAGTCACTGGCCACTTTTGCCCTGGCCTTCTTCGCCCGCCCGCTTGGCTCGGCGCTGTTCGGCCATTTCGGGGACCGCATCGGCCGCAAGGCCACTCTGGTGGCGGCGCTGCTGACCATGGGCCTGTCCACCCTGCTCATCGGCTTGTTGCCCACCTATGCCCAGATAGGCGTGATGGCACCGCTGTTGCTGGCGCTGTGCCGCTTCGGCCAGGGGCTGGGACTGGGCGGGGAATGGGGCGGCGCGGTTCTGCTGGCCACAGAAAACGCGCCGCCGGGCC
>JBAUIG010000252.1:0-2492 GCA_049682735.1 Candidatus Macondimonas sp.
CAAATGCCCGAACACCAACAACAGCGCCATGGCGGCCCCCATCACCGGGACCTGTCGCAGAAAACCGGCCGGCGGCAAACGCCACAGCGCCCAGACGATCGGCACCAGCACCAATCCCCACAGCGGCGACAAGTCGGCCACCCAATTGTCTTTTCCCTGTAGCCAGAGCCACACAGGCGCGATGGTCAGCAGCAGGGCCAGAAGCGCCACTGCGCCCGCCAAATGGCGCAGCGAAAACCGCAGCGGCGACTCGACCATGCCGCGGACCCCCAGCAGCAGCAAGGCCGGCAACAACGGCAGCAGGTAATGGGGCTGCTTGCCGCTGACCAGGGAACACAACACCAAGCCCGGCACAAAAGCAGCCAGACAAAAGCGCACCCCCCGATCGCTCTCCAGCAGCCTGCCTGCCCGGCCCAGGGCGCGATAGTTCGCCCACACCAAGGACCAGGGCAGCAGCATCAACGGCAATACGGGCAGATACCACCACCATGGCCGACGATGGGCGAAGGATTCCAGTGCCCGCCCTGCACTCTGGTGCCACAGCAGATCAGCGGCATAGTCCTTCCCGCCGAGGATTGTCGCCGGTACTGCCCAGAGCATGGCGATCAGTGCCATGACGCCCAGCGCCCGGCCCAGCCCCCCACCCCACATGCGCCAACCGGGCCAGAACGGGTGCCACAGCGGCGCCAGCAGGGCCGGCGGCAGAATGAACAGGAGGATGATGGGGCCCTTGGTGAGCAATCCCAGTCCCAGCCCCACGCCGACCCACACAAAACCAACGCTTGGCCGGTGGCTTGCCTGCCACAGCCCGGTCCAGGCCAGCAGGGTCCACAGCGCCATCAGCCCATCGAACATCAACATGCCGTGGAAACCGGCCCAGTACAGGCTGAAGGCCAAGAGCCAGGGCAACAACCATGCGACTTCCGGCAATGCGGGCCACATCCGCTGCGCCAGTCGGCGGCCCAGCACGGCCGTGGCGAAACCCGCCAGCGGACCGATCAAGCGTGGCCAGAGGTCGTTCACGCCGAACAGGGCCCAACCCAAATGCATGAGCCAGAACAGGACCGGCGGCTTGTGGGGATAGGGCGCACCATTGAGATGCGGCACCAGCCATTGACCGTTCTGCCACATCTCCCAGGCCACGGCGGCATAGCGGGTTTCATCGAGAGGCCACAGGCCCCGTGTGGAGATTGCAATGCCCATCAACAGAGCCCACAGCGGGATCCATCCCCAACGGTGAGGCCACATGGCTACACGCGGCCAAACGGAAGTTTTCAATGGCAAAAACACTCAAAACAAGCCAGCAGGACGACCAATCTAGGCGGCCCACCTTAAGCCTTTCTTAAAGCCATCGCCAGCAGACATCGGCCGCCTCTGCCAGTCAGTTCGATCTGTTGCCCTCGGAGCTCGAGGCATGGATAGACATGGCCGAAGCAGGCATGGAAAACGCTCTGTAGGCCGCTCCACCGGGGGGCATCAGGGAAGCAGTACGAGCGACAGATCAAGGACCAGGAGGGCTAGGTAAGGCCGACGTCCACTCAGTTTTGATTAGCAGGCCGGTTTGGAGTCCTACCCCCCCGACCAGGAGATTGGGTGTGAAGAAACGATTTACCGACGAGCGGATCATTGGCTTTCTGCGTGAAGCGGAAGCTAGCGTGGCGGTCAAGCTTACGATCCGGTCTGACAGCGGGAAGGAGTTCTGCGGCACGGCCATGCTGAAGTGAGCACACGACCACGGCGTGTCGCTGCGCCTGATCGAACCGGGCAAGTCAAACCAGAATGCCTATATCCAAAGCTTCAACGGGGAGCTGCGCTTGCAAATCGGCTGCACATCCGGGCGATCATCGAACCGTGGCACAGGAAATATAACAAGGAAAGACCGAAGAAAATACTCGCCGGGCTGAGGCCCACCGCCTATGCCAAGCAGATAGCCGAGATCGGCCATCCTAATCCCGTACTCTAAATGGCCCCGCTACTGAAACCGTGGGGACGACGGAGTGTGAAAAACCCCCATCCGCTGACCAAACGAATGGGGGTGATCGATAGATTGCTACTTTAGGACGCTTCAAGCCAAATTGGGATAGCCTTGGCTTGATGAGGCTGTAGCTCTTGCGACCAGTTCAGGGATCCCACTTTCTGCATTGGCGCGATCAGCCAACACGCGCTCCTCGGATGTCGCCCATTGCTCGTCCCATTGGATCAGCATCGGTGTCGACAACTTGTACCACAAGGGCGGAATCGTTCCTGCCAGGATGGTCAGCAGGTAGCCAAAGCGGAGGCGCGGCGCATTGGGGATGGTTTTCAGGTTCCAGAACTCCACCGATCCGTCGAGATGGTGATGCATATGGCGCGATCCGCCCGCAAGCAACCAGAAATCCAGCCGATTGGCCGAGTCCCAGGCATGATGGGATTTGACCTCGGATCCCGGTACCCGGGTAATGCCGTAGTGCTGGCCATAGGTGGCGAGCTTGTAGGCAAAATGAGTCCACAAC
>JBAUIG010000253.1:0-2885 GCA_049682735.1 Candidatus Macondimonas sp.
TCCCCACCGACTGGGAACCTTGTCCCGGAAAAATCACGCCAATCGACATGTGGTGTTTCCCGTCCTGTGCCGTTCTTTCCACCCGAATGCATCTGCTCCGGGCCACTCGGCGCGCATCCTAGCATGGCGGCAGCGGCGACACACCCGTCCACCACAGCGGCCACCCATGCCAGCGCGAGCAGCGCCCGGGCGCGAAACGACACCCCAAAGTTTGCTGATAAACTTGGACCATGAATCGTCCTGATATTGACACGCCGCCTGTCTGGAAACCGCATGTCACCGTGGCGGCCATTGCCGCACGCGACGGGCGTTTTCTGATCGTCGAGGAAGCCGGCCGCGATGGCACGGTTCTGAACCAGCCCGCTGGCCATCTGGAGCCGGGCGAAAGCCTGATCGAGGCCGTGGTCCGCGAAACCCTGGAGGAAACTGGTTATCGCTTCGAGCCGCGCGGCGTCGTTGCGCTCTATCTCTGGCGCCCCGGCGCAGGAGATCGCAGTATTCTGCGCGTCAATTTCTGGGGCGATCTCGGTGAACAGACTCATGCCGCCCCGCCCGATCCCGACATCCTGGCCACCCATTGGCTCGATGCGGACAGCCTGCGTGCCCAGCAGGCCCGTCTGCGCAGCCCGCTGGTGCTGCGAGCAATCGCGGATTACCAGCGTGGATTGCACTTGCCGCTGGACGCGGTGGTTGATCTCGCCGGTGACGCCTTCCCGCCGGAAGCGGCTTCCAATGGCTGAACGACCGCTGGTGATCGTCGGCCTCTCCGGCGGTGTGGACAGCTCCGTGGCCGCGCTGCGGCTGCTGGAAGCAGGCTACCGGGTGGAAGGTTTGTTCATGTTCAACTGGGAGGATCCGGAAAGCGACTGCGACGCCGCGCAGGATTTTCAGGATGCCCGCAGCGTGTGCGAGGAGCTGGGCATTCCCTTGCATCGGGTCAGCTTTGCCGCCGAGTATCGCGATCAGGTATTCCGGCACTTCCTCGATGAATACGCTGCTGGACGCACCCCCAACCCGGACATTCTCTGCAACCGGGAAATCAAGTTCCGGCATTTCTTCCGCCATGCCCGGCGCCTGGGCGCCGACTGGATCGCCACCGGCCACTACGCCCGCATCGCGCACACGCCCGAGGGCCCGCGCCTGCTCGCGGCCGCGGACCACGCCAAGGACCAGACCTATTTCCTGCACGCCATCGACTCCGAGGCCCTGGCTCGGACGCTCTTTCCCCTGGGGGATCTCACCAAACCCGAGGTGCGCCAAATCGCCGAGAACGCCGGCCTGCGCACCGCGCGCAAGAAGGACAGCACCGGCATCTGCTTCATCGGTGAGCGTGACTTCAACGCCTTTCTCGGTCGCTACCTGCCGGCCCGGCCCGGCCCCATGGTCGATAGCGACGGACACGAAGTCGGCGTCCATCAAGGGCTGATGTTCTACACCCTGGGCCAGCGCAAGGGCCTGGGGCTGGGCGGCTGCCGGGAGGGCGCGGAATCGCCCTGGTATGTGCTGGACAAGGATCTGGCCCATAACCGGTTGATCGTGGGCCAGGGGCATGACCATCCCCGGCTGCTGGCGCATACCCTCTGGACTGAAACGCCCCACTGGCTGATCCGGGATCCCCTGCTTCAAGCGTCGCAAGACTTGCAGGCCAAGGTGCGCTACCGCCAGAGCGCTCAGAACTGCCGGATGACACCCGAAGGTGCCGGCCTGCGGGTTGATTTCGAGGCGCCCCAGTGGGCCGTGACTCCCGGACAATCGGTTGTATTTTATGCCCGCGAGCAGTGCCTGGGCGGCGCCGTGATCCGCGATCGACTGACTCTGGACCACTCACCTTCACTGCTGGAGCTGCATGCATGAATGCCACCGCGACCGACCGCCTGCTGGCCCTGGCTGGCGTGTTCCAGGCCGTGACATTGGTCGACCAGATTGCCCATCGGGGTCGCGCCGGTGTCGATGCCGCTGCGCTGACAGCCAGCATCAACAGTCTTTTTCAGACCGACCCCGACAATGTGGCTGCCGTTTATGGCGACGCAGGCGGGGTGCGCGTGGGCCTGCAGGCCGTGCTGGATCATCTGGGACGGCGCGGCATGGATGCCCAGCATCCCATCGCCTACTACACCGCCTGCATCCTGTTTCTGGAAGGGCGCATCCACCGCAGTTCAGCCTTGACCCAGAAACTGACGGAAGGGGTCCGCGCCGCCATCGCCAAAGTCCCGATGTTCGGCGCGGATGGCGCCCCCACGCTCGCTCACCTGTCCGAGGTCTATCAGCAAACGGCAGGGCAGGCCGGGCCACGCATCGTGGTGCGAGGTGATCCGGAACAGATCAAGGCCATGGGCACCGCCGATCTGATCCGCAGCCTGCTGTTGGCGGCAATCCGCTCTGCCTGGCTGTGGCGTCAATGCGGCGGCAGTCGGCTCACGCTGTTGCTGCAGAGTCGGCGCCTGCGCGACAGCGCCCGAGAACTGCTCGGCGCCCTGGAGACTGCCTGATGGCAATTCATGGAGCGCCCGGCGGGGTTTCGTTATAATCCGCGCTATTGAATGCATCGCCCTGTAATGAAGCATTTGCAGCGCTTCGGGTTCTGGCCCGCCCTTTGACAGCGCTGCACCAACTGCGGCAACGCGCGCCCATCGCCATCGCTGCGTTCAAACCCATTTCGCCTTTGCCCGAATCCTGACCTTCAACCCCTGGGAGAATCACCGATGACAGACAGTTTCAAAGCGCGCACCACCCTTGAAGTGGCCGGTCGCGAATATGAAATTTATCGGCTGGACGCCGTGCAGAGCGACAGGCTTGCCCGGCTGCCCTACTCCCTCAAGATCCTCCTGGAAAACCTGCTGCGCACCGAAGATGGGGTGAACATCACCCGCGCCGATATCGACGCC
>JBAUIG010000254.1:0-2249 GCA_049682735.1 Candidatus Macondimonas sp.
CGTTCAGGGTAATGATTGTGATTCATGCACCCGGTCAGAAGGGATAATACCAATAGAGTTTTTGCTTTCATTGTTATAGATCTCCCTGTAGTCGGGATGTATGCCAAGTTTCATGTTCAACAGTAGGTGTTCATTTCCTCAACTTCATCTTCAAAGGCCATGTTGACCAACCAACGACCTGGAATAGAAGGGATACAAGACAACCTGCGCTTATTCCGGTAGGCGGGATCGGAGTTCAACAGAGATGAATAATTCAGGAATAACGGGCCGTCAATCGGCGAATCAACGATCCCCAGCGTTGCGCGGATTGCGGAAGATGAGCGGGGTTTCCGCGCCGCGCTGATCAGCGGCGTCGATGGCGTCCCGCACCCGCTCATGGTGGGGCGACAGACGACAGGCGGGATCGGTGGCAGCGGCATCACCGGCCAGAAGATAGGCCTGGCAACGACAGCCGCCGAAGTCGACTTCACGCTGGGGGCACTCGCGGCAGGGTGATTTCATCCAGGCATTGCCGCGATACCGGTTGAAGGCGGATGACTCGGCCCAGATAGCGGCGAGTGTCTGCTGGCGAACATTGGGAAATTCGAGGTCGGGCAGCACGCGGGCGGCGTGGCAAGGCAATGCGGTCCCATCGGGGGCGACGGTGAGATGCAGCCGCGCCCAGCCGCCCATGCAGGCCTTGGGCGTGCCTTCGAAATAGTCGGGCACGACGTAATAGATCTTCATCGGCCCGGCATAGCCGGCGCGGAAGGCGGCGACGTCGCTCTCGGCCTGACGCAATTGGGCGACGGTTGGCAACAAGGCAGTGCGGTTGGCGAGCGCCCAGCCGTAGTACTGGGTGGTGGCCAGCTCGACATAGTCGGCGCCCAGGGATACGGCCAAGGCGAGCATGGCGGGTATCTGGTGCAGATTCTGTCGGTGCAGCACGAAGCACAGCACCATGGGCAGGCCCGCGGCCTTCACCGCGCGGGCAATGTCGCACTTGTGGTCGAAGCAGCGGGTGCCGGCAATGCGGTCGTTGAGGGCAGCATCGCTGCCCTGGAAGCTGACCTGGATGTGGTCCAGTCCGGCGTCGCGCAGGGCATGGACGCGGGCGGCATCCAGGCCGACGCCGGAGGTGATGAGGTTGCTGTAGAAGCCCAGCCGCCGCGCCTCGACCACCAGGGTTTCCAGGTCGCGCCTGGTGGCGGGCTCACCGCCCGATAGGCCCAACTGGACCGCGCCCAGGGCGCGCGCCTGGCGCAACACGTCCACCCATTCCGCCGTGTCGAGTTCGTTGCGGGTGCGCGGGTAATCAAGGGGATTGCTGCAATAGGGGCATTGCAGCGGACAGGCATAGGTCAGCTCCGCCAGCAGCCACAGCGGCGGCGCCAGCGGCACAGCCGGCTCAGCGCAGTTCGATCCAGCCATGCTGACGGGCGGTGTCGAGGAATTCATGGACATCTTCGGCCAATCCGGTTTCGTCAGGATATTCGGCCGTCAGGGCGGCAATGAGTTCGCCGACGCACAACTGCCCATCGCAGCGACTCAGAATGGCCGCCGCTGGGGGGTTGAGGCGGATCATGCCTTCGGGATAGAGCAGGACGTGGCTGTTCTGGGCGGGCTCCCACTGCAGCCGGTAGCCGGGCCGCAGGACGGGAATGCGCGCGGCATCGCGTGGCGGGCCGTTCATGCCGGAGCCGCGACATTGAAATAGGGCGGCATGTCCCGTTCATAGGCCAGCGTCATGGCATCCAGCATGGTCCACAGCACATCCAGCTTGAACTGCACGATGGCGAGCGCCCGCTGCTGCAGGGGGCGGGTGTTGAAGTGGGCCAGGGTGAAGGCCAGCCCATGTTCCACGTCGCGCCGTGCCTCGCTCAGGCGGTTGCGGAAATATTGCAGACCCGCGGCTTCGATCCAGGGATAGCGCTCGGGCCAGCTTTGCAGGCGCTGCTGGTGGATCTCGGGGGCGAACAGTTCGGTGAGGGAGGAGCAAATCCCCTCCTCCCACGGCGCCTGGCGCACGAAGTTGACGTAGGCATCCACGGCGAAGCGCACGCCCGGCAGCACCATGCGCTGGCTCACCAGGGTCTCGCGGTCCAGTCCGACTGCCTCGCCCAGGCGGATCCAGGCCTCGATGCCGCCTTCCTCGCCCGCGCGGCCATCGTGGTCGATGATGCGCTGGACCCAGTGCCGGCGCACGTCCCGGTCGGGACACTTGGCCATCAGGGCGGCATCCTTGAGCGGGATATTGATCTGGTAGTAAT
>JBAUIG010000255.1:0-1516 GCA_049682735.1 Candidatus Macondimonas sp.
TGTGGATGGCGCTGTTCCTGCACGATGTATTGCGGCGGTTTGCGCCCCTGGCGCGCCGTGTCGAAGGCATGCAGGGCGAACAACGGGATCTCGAAGCAGCCAGACGGTTACGCGCGGCAATTGATGCCTGCTGGCTGGGCGATCGTTTCCTGCGTGCGACCAGCGATCGAGGTGAGCCGTTTGCGCCATTGACCGCACTGATGGCCTCCTGGCCGGCGATTTCGGGCGCGGCGGATGCTGCACGGGCAGAAATGGCCTTGACGGTGGGGCTCGCTGCATTGGAACAGCCTGACCTGATCCGCCTGCTGGATGAGGTTTTTGACGGCGACAGCAAGCCTTATCCCGGGCGGATCGCCCTTTATCCACCGGGTGTGCGCGAAAATGGGGGCCAATATAGCCATGGCGCCACCTGGCTGGTCGATGCGGCGCTCACCGTATCCGCTCAGGCTGGGAGTGCTGGCGACGGTCCACGCGCCGATCACTGGCATCAACGTGCCTGGTCGTTGTGGCAGAAACTGTCACCGATGAACAAGGATCCCGCGCGCCATGGGCTGCCGCCTTACCAACAGGCCGCGGATGTGTATTGGGGTGCGGGTCATGACGGCCGCGGGGGCTGGACGGGTTATACCGGCGCCGCCGCGCGCATGCTCTGGACTGCCTATGGTTTGCTGGGGCTAAGGCTGGAGCAAGGCGAGTTCACCATTGATCCGGCAGCGTTCACGCGGGTGGGAGCGCCCCGTTTGCGTGCTGTGCGCTATCGTGGTCGCTTATATCGCACGGCGGTGAGCCCGGAGTCAGAATACGGGCCAGACAATGACCATTCCGGCGAAGTGTAAGTACCCTTCTGATTTTACTGAAGCGTGCCATCCATTGTCAGTGGAATGTGCGATGGACGGGCGCGTTCGCGTCAAATGCTGTATTTGTGATCGGGGCGCAGCAGTGCTGTGAATTGCGATGAGGGATTCCCATGGCTAGATTGTTCAAGAAACGCTATCACCCACCTGGAACCGCACCGGGTACTCTCACCGAGCACACCCCTGCCGAAAATGCGGCCCTGATCACGGCGATGCTCTATGACGCCCAGGAAACGCACCTGCTTCCCGACAATGCGCTGGAAAGTCTTCCCGAGCCGAAGGAAGGGGGGCGGTTGTGGGTGCATATTCAGGGAACGCCTGATGCAAACCAGCTGAATCAACTGGGTAGGCGTTTCAGCCTCCATCCCTTGGCCTTGGAGGACGTCGCCAACGTCGGACAACGGCCCAAAATTGATCAATACGATCAGAACCTGTTCGTGGTGCTCGGCATGCCCGTTCTGGTGGTGGACGAGCTGCACGTCGCCGACATCAGCCTGTTTCTGGGCAAGAATTTTGTGATCAGTGTCTGCGAAGGCGCCGAAGATCCTTTTGTCGAGGTGCGCAAACGGCTTCAGAACGGTGGTGGGCGCTTGCGTCAGCTGGGCGCGGATTTTCTGTTTTATGCACTCATCGATACCGTCGTGGATCAGGCCTATCCGGTA
>JBAUIG010000256.1:0-2029 GCA_049682735.1 Candidatus Macondimonas sp.
TCACCACCAAACTTCTCCGCCAACACCTTCGTCAGCGCCGCCGTCAACGTCGTCTTCCCATGGTCCACATGACCAATCGTCCCCACATTCACATGCGGCTTCGTACGCTCAAACTTGCTCTTGGCCACGGCTCATTAACCTCGCGAAAACAATAATTGGCTTAATTTGTTCAAGACGCTTTCTTGATGACCGCTTCGGCGACACTGTTGGGCGCCTCGGCGTAACGGGAGAATTCCATGCTGTAGCCGGCGCGCCCCTGGGTCTGTGAGCGCAAATCAGTGGCATAGCCGAACATCTCGGCCAAAGGCACTTCGGCGCGTACGATCTTGCCGGACGGACCATCTTCCATGCCCTGCACCAGGCCGCGACGGCGATTGAGGTCGCCAATCACATCGCCCATGTAATCTTCAGGGGTCACGACTTCAACTTTCATCATTGGCTCGAGCAACACCGGATCGGCCTTGCGCGCACCTTCCTTGACGCCCATCGAGGCGGCAATCTTGAAGGCCATTTCATTGGAATCGACGTCGTGATACGACCCATCGAATGCGGTAACGCGCACATCCACCATCGGGAAACCAGCAATGACACCGTTTTCGAGCTGTTCCTTGGCGCCCTTGTCAACCGCCGGGATATATTCCCGCGGCACGACACCGCCCACAATGCCGTTCACGAATTCATAACCGGCGCCACGTTCGCGGGGCTCGATCCGCAGCCATACATGGCCATATTGGCCACGACCGCCGGATTGACGCACAAACTTGCCTTCCTGCTCAACCGTCTTGCGAATGGTTTCGCGATAAGCCACTTGCGGCTTGCCAACATTCGCTTCCACCTTGAACTCGCGGCGCATGCGATCCACCAGGATTTCAAGATGCAGCTCGCCCATCCCGGAGATAATGGTCTGCCCCGATTCCTCGTCCGAGCGTACACGGAAGGAAGGATCCTCTTGCGCCAGCTTCTGCAGCGCGATGCCCATTTTTTCCTGGTCGGCCTTGGTCTTGGGCTCGACTGCAACTGCAATGACGGGCTCGGGGAATTCCATCTTTTCCAGAATGACCGGCTTGTCGAGTGCGGACAAGGTCGTACCCGTGATGACGTCCTTGAGACCCACGCATGCGCCAATGTCACCAGCGCGCAATTCCTTGATTTCTTCCCGCTGATTGGCGTGCATCTGCAAAATGCGGCCAATGCGTTCCTTGCCGTCGTTCTGGGAGTTGTACACGGTATCGCCGGAGGACAGCACGCCTGAATACACACGTACGAAGGTGAGCGTACCTACATAGGGATCCGTCATGATCTTGAATGCGAGCGCCGAAAAGGGCTCATCATCAACCGGATGACGCTCTACCGGCTCTTCGCTGTTCGCATCGATGCCCCGAATGGCGGGCACGTCACCGGGCGCCGGCAAATACTCGATAACGGCGTCCAGCATCGCCTGGACGCCCTTGTTCTTGAAGGCAGAACCACAGAGCATGGGAAAGATTTCAAGGTTGATGGTGCGCTTGCGCAGCCCCTGCTTGATTTCTTCCTCGGTCAGCTTTTCGCCTTCGAGGTATTTCTCCATCAGGACGTCAGAGGATTCGGCAGCGGCTTCGACCATCTTTTCATGCCACTCATCGGCCTGCTCCTGCAATTCTGCAGGAATATCGACGTAGCGGAACGTGGTGCCCTTGTTCTCCTCATCCCACAGGATGGCCTTCATCTTGACCAGATCAACGACACCCTTGAAGTTCTCTTCGGCGCCAATCGGGATCTGGATCGGCACCGCAGTCGCGCGCAGTCGATCGCGCATTTGCTCGCAGACCTTGAAAAAGTCGGCGCCGGCGCGATCCATCTTGTTCACGAAGGCAATGCGGGGCACACCATATTTGGTGGCCTGACGCCATACCGTTTCGGACTGGGGCTGAACCCCACCCACCGCGCAATACACCATGCAAGCGCCATCAAGCACTCGCATGGAACGTTCGACTTCGATGGTGAAGTCTACGTGGCCCGGGGTGTCGATAATGTTGATGCGGTGCTCAGG